>JAGVHJ010000484.1 GCA_020056645.1 Desulfobacterales bacterium | reverse complement strand
GACCTCACAGCGGATTCTCGATTTTGTCCTCAATGGCGCTGGTACAGACCCCGAAAAACTCAAGGCTGGCAGGGAAGGGGTCGTGAGGGGCCTGAGGGAAGCGGAAAAAGCATGGGGAGGCGAGCTGCCCCAGATCAGTTATGACACCATTGAAAAGGCGCTTTCAACGATCGATGAAAAATTAAAAGATATAGGTGGAAAGATTATCGATATCGTTACTTAAAAATAAAATCTTATCCCTGAAAAAAAGGCTTTAAGGTCCCCTGAAAAACTGATAGACTTCCAAAAATTTTTTGATGAGAGATCGGGCGGAAAGCCCGAACGGTGCGAACTGCACAAGGAATGGACGATCGGGAAGGTTATTGGACTATGGAAAAAATCAAGTGGGACCCGTCATTCGGCGTAAATATACTGGATGTCGATGAAAATCTAAAAAAAATTATTGAGCTTATCAACAAGATCATCGATCAAAAAAAATCCAAGAAATGCGATGAAGAGCAACTCATGGAGACCTTTGCGGATCTGACGGACTTTGTACGGAACTATTTTCCTTGCGAAGAGAACTACCTGACCCGCTACCGCTACCCAGAAGCCAGGCAGCATATGAAAGAACATAAGAAATTTGTTAAGAAAATCAATGCATTCAGAAGATGGTTCGCCGAAGATCCGGCCAATCTATCCGAGGATGTGATCAAATACTTGATCGAGTGGATCACCACCCACATTCGCGAATTTGATATGAAGTTCGGTCCCTTTATCAGAATACAACTCTATCTGGAGGAGTATGGGCCAGGAAACAAAGCCCATCGATTCTAATCGATAAAGGCTTCTGGTTTTATTTCGATGATCACCTGATGAATCGCCCTTCTAGAGGAAGAAACAATGGTGAATCCCATGTTTTCAAACCGGAAGCTCTCGCCTTCCCTTGGAACTTTTCCCATCTGCTTCAACAGAAAACCGCCGAGGGTTTCATAGTTGTCTTTTGGAATCTGGATCTTCAGGCGGTCGTTCAGATAGTCGATTTCAACTCCTGCCCTGACCTTGAATTGATTGGCGGTGATCTCGACGATGTCAGTTCTTTCGCTGTCATATTCGTCCCGGATTTCACCCACCACCTCCTCAAGAATATCCTCGATGGTGATGATTCCCGCGACACCGCCATATTCGTCCACGACAATGGCGATGGAATTCCTCGATTTTTGAAGGAAAATCAGGAGATCTCCTGTTTTTTTCAATTCCGGAACAAAGGGGACCTCCCGGATAAAGGGCTTGACCGGTCTCTGATGATCGACGATATCGAGAATATCCAAAGCGTGAATGATGCCGATCAGGTTGTCGATCCTTTCATGATAAACCGGAATTCTCGAAAACCCGGTCTGGTTGATCAGTTTGATGACCTGCTGGGCGGTGGACGCATCTGAAATAGCCTTGACATTGACAAGGGGCACCATGGCCTCGGAAACCTCGGTGTCTGTCAGGTGGAATACCCGATGAATCAGTTTCTTCTCCCTGACCTTCACGTCGCTTCCTTTGGTGGAATTACTGATCAGAAGCTCTAGCTCCTCCCGGGTGATCAGGGTCTCTCCTTCGATATTTTCTTTGCCGACCCGGCGGTAGAAGATGCGGCTGATTCCAAACACGAGAAGGGTGAGGGGAAAGATGATTTTCGACATGACAAATAAAATCGGCGCGATTTTTGGCGCCAGACGGGTGGCCCTTCTCTGAAACACTGTCCGGGGAAGGATTTCACCAAACATCAGGAGAAATGGAGAAATGATGAGGATGGTCGCAAGCTCCCCATGCTCCCCGTAGATGGTTTCCATCCATACGGCAGCGGTGGCCGACGCGATAATGACCGCCACGTTGGTTCCTGTGGTTGTGGTTGCAAGAAACCATCGGGGTTTGTCGATGATGGAGAGCGCGAGCCTCGCGCCCTTGGCCCCTTTCTGACTGAGCCGCCGGAGTTTCATTTTGTTCGCGGAGAGGATCACCATCTCCGACCCGGAAAAAAAGGCCTGAAGAAGAACACAAAAAACGATGATGGCGCAATTCAGGATGATCGTCATCATGGGAAAGACTCCTCATCATGTTCGTCGTAAATCTCTCCGAACAGCGCTTCCAAGAGATCCTCCATGGCGATCAAACCGGTCACTTTTTTTTCAGAGTTGATGCAGATGGCCATGTGTATCCGTTTATATTTTAGAAAATTAAAGAGCGAGTCGACGTTGTTGTTTTCTGAAATAAAGATCGCTTTCCGGAAAATTTTAGGATCCAGGGGGGTTTTGGGGTGAAGTTTCGCCAGGTCAATTTTTAAGAGGTCCTTGGCATAGAGAATGCCAATAATATTGGTTTTGTCATTCTGGTAGATGGGGATTCTCGAAAAATTATTTTTTTTAACCGCCTTGATCATATTTGAGACGAAAATATCATGGGGAAGGGAAAAGACCTGGGAAAGCGGCGTCATCACCTCTTTCACCAGGGTGTCGCTGAATTCAAACACATTGTGAATCAACTCTTTTTCAGAGCCTCTGAGCCCCCCATCCTCATGACTGATATCGACCATGTGAAGGAAATCGTCTTCCATGATCGGGGTTCCCGGATGGTGGGGCTCAATTCCAAATGGCCGCAGAATGAGTTCCGCTGTTTTTTCAAAGAACCATCTGAGGGGGGTGATGATTTTTGAGAATATAAAAATGGGACGGGCCACCAGGGGCGCCACCTTTTCATTGTGGGCGATGCCGATGGTCTTGGGGATGATTTCGGCAAAGACCATGGTGAGCGGCGTCATGACGCAAACAGCGGCCCACTTTCCATGCATGCCAAGGAGAGCCACGAAAAGATAGGTGGCGATCACCGACGCGGCGATGTTGACCAGATCGTTTCCCATAAGGATGGTGGTAATTAGACGGCCCGGATATTTTAGAAGGTTGAGAATGGTCTCGGCGGTTCTATTCTTTCCGCCACGGATCTTTTCACGCTGGATCAGGGTGAGGGAAAAGAGCGTTGTTTCCGAACAGGAAAAAAAACCGGAAAATAGCAATAAAATCAATATGGTGATAATTTTTAGATAGTCGATCGCTTCTATACTCATGGTCGCCTGTCAATGATGATCAGGTTAATGATCCTCTATCTCCTCCAATATGACGACCTCTAACAAATAGCCTCCGGCGGCCCTCCCAGGGGGCCAGATTTTAAAAATCTGGACAAATGGGTTTTTGTTGGAATGGGATTCTTTTTTCATAATTCCCCCAGAGCATGTTGGGCGACCTTTTCAAAAGGTTGGCCTCCGGCAGGGCTGCCGGAGGCCTGAATGGTCATCATAATAAAATATCTAATGACAAAATCACATTCACTGTATGACATCGAGTGTAAGGGTCTTTCCGGGTGGCGGAAAGAGTTAAACCACCATCACGCCACGGGTTCGATCCATCCCATTTTATCTTCGGCGTTACCATATTGAATGGCGCTCAGCTCTTTATAGAGTTTGAGAGCTACGGGACCTACCTTTACGTCTCCCACGGTGATTACCTTCTCGCCATATTTGATGGTTCCAACCGGTGAAATGACGGCTGCGGTTCCAGAACCGAATACTTCCCTTAAGGTGCCTTTTTCATGGGCCTCCATGATCTCGTCGATGCTGATCTTCCTTTCTGAAACCTTATGGTTCCATGATCGGGCGATGGAAAGAACCGAGTCACGGGTGATTCCCGGAAGAATGCTGCCATTCAGCATGGGGGTGATCAGTTCGTCTCCGATGACAAAGAAGATGTTCATGGAGCCAACCTCCTCCACATATTTCAGCTCCACGCCATCGAGCCATAGCACCTGGGTGTAACCGTTCTTGTGGGCCTCTTCACCGGCGTAGAGGCTTGCCGCATAGTTGCCTGCGGTTTTGACATGACCCACGCCGCCCCTGACGGCTCTTACATGATTTTTAGTGACCCAAATCTTCACCGGATTGAATCCTTCCGCGTAATAAGCGCCGACCGGACTGAGAATGATGAAGAAGCGGTAGGTGTTTGAAGCCCTGACCCCCAGGAAGGGATCGGTGGCGATAATGGTCGGGCGGACATAAAGAGAGGTGCCTTCAGAGGAAGGAACCCACTCTTTTTCAAGGGAGATTAATTGTTTCAACGCCTCAAGGGCGAAGGCCTCGTCAAATTCGGGAATGCACATGGTTCGCGCTGAGCTGTTCAGTCGCCGGATATTGTCTTTGGGTCTGAAAAGATGCACGTCGCCATCCTTTTTCCGGTATGCCTTCAAGCCTTCGAAAATCGCCTGGCCATAGTGAAAGACCATGGAGGAAGGATCCATGACAAGGGGCGCGTAGGGCTCGATCCGTGGATTATGCCATCCTTTCTGCGGGTTGTAGTCCATGTTGAACATATGGTCCGTGAAAATCGACCCGAAACTCAGGCTCTTGTCTTCAGGATGTTTCTTGGGCGATGGGGTCTTCTTGATATCAATCTGCATGTATGCCTCCTTAAATGGTTCCTTCCGCGATATCTTCTTGAAACGTATGGGGTAAAATTAATCTTTCTTTCTATACAGATGTTCGCGTTTTTATCAAGGATTGAGATCGGATATTTTAAAAAAATTTGTAACGATTCAGCACCGATTCATCAAGATGGCCAAAATCCTGTTTTGTTCGTTCCGCACTTTTTTTCGGGAGCTTCTTGGCTTTTTGCTGAACTGGCGAAAACAAAGGCCTAAAGGCCTCAAACCGTTTGCCAGTTCCAGCGCAAAAAACCTTCGAATCTCTCATCCGAAAAAGTGAATGTCGCTCACAAAAAGGCCTTTTTACGGCTAAAGCAAGGCCATAGTGAATAGTTACAAAAATTTTTAGTTGACAAACCAGTCAGATGAGGGGATATGTCGAAACTTCTGAGGGATGAAATAGGGTAAGAAAACAGATGATTTAGAATCATATTATCATCACTTTTAAATAACGGAGTCTATTGTATGGCGAAGAAAGGTAAGATTGAAGTGAGAATTGATCATTGCAAGGGATGCGGCCTTTGCATCACATCGTGCAAAGTGAATGCGATCGGGCTTTCAAATGCGAGCGAGACCAATTCATACGGGTATCAGTATTTGAAAATGGTGAACGATACGTGCACCGGATGCACCCTCTGCGCGGTGATGTGTCCTGACCAGGCAATTGACGTATACAGGGAATAGGAGCAAATCATTATGGCGGAAAAAGTATTGATGAAAGGAAACGAGGCGATTGCTGAGGCTGCCATCCGTTCGGGGTTAAAATGTTATTTCGGGTATCCCATCACTCCCCAGAACGAGATTCCTGCCTACATGTCGGAGCATCTGACAAAAAGGGGAGGCGCCTTTATTCAAGCCGAATCGGAGGTCGCCGCTATTAATATGGTGTACGGAGCATCCTGCACGGGTGCGCGGGCCATGACATCCTCTTCAAGTCCGGGGATTTCGCTGAAACAGGAGGGGATCTCCTATCTGGTCGGCGCGAAACTTCCCGCCGTTATCGTTAATATTGTCAGAGGAGGGCCAGGACTCGGCAATATCGCGCCCTCCCAGGCGGACTATTTTCAGTCTGTGAAGGGCGGCGGTCATGGAGACTACCGGATGATCGTCTATACGCCGGAAACGGTTCAGGAGGCGGCGGATCTCACCATGAAGGCATTTGACAAGGCCGATGAGTACCGGAACCCGGTTCTGATACTGGGCGACGCAATCCTGGGTCAAATGATGGAGCCCTTGATTTTCAAGGAACCATCGGGGAAGGTTTTTGATAAATCATCCTGGACCCTGGGAAACCGGAACGGACAACGCCCCTCACACCTCATCAACTCCCTCTCCCTGGCCGAAGGCGTTGTGGAAGAGTGGAACTGGGAGCTAAAGAAAAAATTCGATCTCATGACCGCAAACGAAATGATGGTCGACGAGTATCTGACCGATGACGCGGACCTGATTTTTGTGGCCTATGGCACCAGCGCCCGTATCTGCCGGTCGGTTGTCAACCAGACCCGGAAAGAAGGCTATAAGACCGGCCTGATCCGGCCCATCACCGTGTGGCCCTTCCCCACGGAGACAATCTCCAAGGCCACCCAGCGCACAAAGGATTTTTTCGTGGTGGAAATGAGTCTGGGCCAGATGATCGAGGATGTGAAGCTTGCGGTTCTGGGCCGGGCCAATATCCATTTTCACGGACGCCCCGGCGGCGGTGTCCCCGCGGAACCCGATATCATTAACCAATTGAAAGAAATAATGAAAAAATAGGGGGGATATGGTCATGAAAAAGGTTTATGAGAGAAATAATATCGCGTTAGACATGCCCTCGCCCTATTGCCCCGGATGCGGTCATGGCATTATTCACCGGATGGTGATTGACGCCATCAAGGAGGCGGGCCAGGAAGAGAACACGATCTTCATGGCGCCGGTGGGATGTTCGATTCTATCCTATACCTACCTGGATCTGGATGTGTGTCAGCCAGCCCATGGACGGACTCCCGCCGCGGCCACTGGCATCAAGCGGGCCCTTCCCGATTCCCTGGTTGTTTTATACCAGGGAGACGGCGATCTCGCCGCTATCGGCACCGCTGAAATCGTTCACGCGGTCAACCGGGGAGAAAATATCACCGCTGTCTTTGTCAATAACGCTATTTATGGTATGACCGGCGGCCAGATGGCCCCTACCACCCTGGAAGGCCAAAAAGCCACCACCTGCCCGGAGGGAAGAAATCCCCAGCTGGGACAGGGATATCCCATCAGGGTCTGCGAGCTGTTGCAATCTTTGAGAGGCCTCCACTATTGTGT
>JAGVHJ010000072.1 GCA_020056645.1 Desulfobacterales bacterium | reverse complement strand
GTTTGGCAACCTTTTCAAAAGGTTGGCTCCCGGCAGGGCCGTCAAGGCGAATCCTACATGCGATTCCCCTGCCAGTTGAAAAGGAGGGGTTTGATCTTCCCGGAGGAGTGTGGTAGGGAGAAGACATGTCCTATCCTCTTCGGGTTTAAAGAGCATTTCCCAATGGAACCTCCATGCTGTTTTTTTTTGAGGCGCAAGCCGCCCGTTGGGCCGGCATGGGAAAAAGGACCGGAGGAGCTGATCAACTAATTCCTTTTTGCATTCAAGATGATACCCAGGCGGCAAGGAGGAGGCCACGGAGAGGTATAGGGGATACGTCGAGGAGCCGACGACGCAGCCAACGAAGGCGGCGCTTTGAATGCGAATTGGAATAAACAGGTGACGATGACCCTAGAACAAGAAAAAGAGATCATGGCCGTAATGCTGGAGTGCCATCGGGTCATTCACCGCGTCAAGGATGAACAAGCCTTGATAGACCGTTTATGCGAGACGCTTCTTCAATTGAAAGGATGCAGATGTGTCTGGATCGGTTTTTCATTGAATGACAGGGAAAAAATCGCCCAACCGGCTGCGTTATGCGGCATCGATAGAGATCGCCTCTCTTGCATGGCTGGGATTCTCCGGCAGAGTGCGGAAAAGGCTATCCAGCGGAGAGCGCCGGTGCTCTGCGAGGATCTGGCGAAAACACCCACTGAACCGCCCTGGTTTGATCGTGCCGCGACATATGGTTTTTTTTCTTCCCTCTCCCTGCCGTTAGAGGGGGATGACGCATGCATAGGCGTCGTTGAGATCTATTCCGCTGAAAGAAACGCTTTTGACGAGGCGGCGGTTGGACTTTTTGAATCGTTCGCGGAAGACCTGACCGCCGGTCTAAGGGCCCGTGGGACCGAGAAGGCGCTTCAGGCGTCTATCGATTCATGGGAGATAAAATACAGGCGGATCGAGAAGCGCATGGACGATATGGCGGAAGCGTTACGAAAGTCCAGGCAACTGGAGGCTATTGGCGCTCTGGTTGGTGGAATCGCCCATGATTTCAATAATATTCTTTCTCCGATTCTGGGATATACGGAACTCGCCCTTCTTGAAATCGATAGAGAGACCCAGCTCGGTTCGGATTTAAAGGCCGTGCTGGCGGCTGGGGAACGGGCGAAGAGCCTGGTTCAGCAGATTCTGACATTCAGCCGGGAAGGGGAGGATGAGGCCGCGCCGCTGAAACTCAATCCCCTCATCAAGGAGTCGCTCCGGTTTTTAAGATCCTCCATGCCAGCAACCGTTGAGTTCAATCTTCATATCGACCCGGAATGCGGCCATGTTCTATGTACGCCTGCCCAGATTCACCAGATGGTCATGCATCTCTGCGTCAGCGCCTATCAGATGCTTTCCGATGGGAAGGGCGTCATCGCGGTTTCCCTCACCCCCTTTAGGGCGGATCGGGAATGGAAAAACCCCTTGCATCAGCAACTGAATGGGAAATATATTCTGTTTTCGATTCGGAGCTCGGGATATCACATGGCTCCGGCTCTCCCCGTCCCTCTTTTGGGCTCCTCTTTCAATAGCGGGGAAAAAGAGAACAACGCCGACATGGATCTCGCCGTTGTTCGCGGCATTGTCACGACCCTTTCCGGTCACCTGGACGTAATCCGTGAACCAGACCAGTTCGCGGCCTTTGATCTCTATTTCCCGCTCTTCTCTCCCGCACCATCCAAAGCCGAGGCGCGGGACCCGCTCTCTTGCCCTAGGGGCGCGGAAAAGATCCTTCTGGTGGATGATGATGATTCGGTGTTGATGATCACCTCCAAACTGATTGAGGAGCTTGGGTATCAGGTGACCATGATTTCAGAAAGTTCCAAGGCCCTTACGCTATTTAGGGATCAGCCGGAACGCTTCGACCTCGTGATCACGGACCAGACCATGCCCCGTCTCTCCGGAACCGAACTGGCAAGAAAGATACGGGAAATCCGGCCCCGCATTCCCATCATTCTTTTTACGGGTTTCAGTTCAACCGTGAACGAGGAAAACAAATCCCTTTACGGCATTTCGGAGCTTCTGTTAAAACCCGTCAACCGTATCGAATTCGCCCAGGCCATCCGCCGGGCGCTGGACTCATTAACTCTGAGTCCAACCCAAAGTTATATATAGTGAAAAAATAATTATTACGAATTTTTACATCACCGTGTCATTGAATTTATTGTTGACCCAATTACATCTAAAGAGTAACGTATGTCACGTCTGATAGATTCACTGCTCAGGCTATCAGCACGATGGAGGAATCATGAATATCGAAGAACTTAAAGCAAAATTTTTGCAAAAATCAGTTGCAGATATTAAAGACGTGGATATAGCGCTTCGTGCGGCCCCATTTTTAATTCGCGAAGTCGTGCGATTAGAGGCTGAACTGAAAGAGGCCGAGGAACGAATCAAGCACATTTCTTCTCAGTTCAAAAAACAGCCTCCAACAACCAAAAAAGGAAAAAAGGGCAATGCGGAATGGGAGATCAAACTAGACGAAAAAAAGAACCGGGTCTATGTAACGCTGTCAGGCCAATTTGATCATCGAAGCGGAAAAGCCGCAACAAATCAATTAAATATGGTTGTTGAGAATATTCGAAAAAATTTTGACGTGGTGATAGATATCACACAGTTAACTCCGGATGTGGGTAATCGTGTCAACTTTCATTTGAGAAAAGCGATCTATATCCTTCAACAGATGGGCGTAAAGTCGGTTGTGACGGTAACGGATACCAAGTCCGATCAGTCGGTTATCTCTATATTTTCAGACCGGGGAAAAGAGCCGGCATTCAAGTCTTTTACCAGCGGATCCCTCCGTGACGCGGATCTCTCGTTGGATAATGAAGGAAAATTTCTAAAGGTGTAGCGCTTTTTTTGAGCATCGGGTTCATGATCGCTTGACCTGTGAATCAAAAGGCTATTGGGGCGGGAACCGAAGCCCTCCTCCCTTCTAAAGTTTTATAACCCAGTTCTTTGTCAAGAGTAAGGAGATACAATATGCTTGAATTGCTGAAAAAAACCATGATGACGGGAATAGGTCTCGCGCTTAAGACCAAAAACGAGGTGGAGGAACTCTCTAGAGAGTTTATTGAAATCGGGAAAATGAATGAGGAAGAAGGAAAAAAATTCATTGATGAGATGATGATCAAATACGCCTCCAACAAAAAAGAAC
>JAGVHJ010000267.1 GCA_020056645.1 Desulfobacterales bacterium | reverse complement strand
CCACGGATAACTGCGGCTGACCTGTGACTTTGGCGAAGAGCTTTAATCCATCTTCAGACGGTATGACCCCCGAACCGAAGAGCATGGGCGCATCCTCAATTGTGTCCACGGGAATCGGATCACCGTAAACGTCGATTCCGGGAATCGGTTGAACCACGGGAATCTTTTCGGCAAGAAGCTCTCCGATCTTCACATGGGGAATTTCGCCACGATCCCGGAAGTCGATCTGACCGTCCTCCCCGACTCTCCCGGCTTTTCTCGGGGTCGTGTCAAAATGGATGATGATCTGAGCCTCTTTTCCGCCCTGGGATGGCGTGCCTTCGGCGATCATGAATGCGGGTTTGCCACTCCCAGCCGATTCGAGGGCCTTCTTTATCATCTCACTGTTCAGAACCCCATAGGTGATTTTATTGTCATCCAGGAGTTTCTGGATAACCGGGAGGGTGATCAGCGAGGGGTTGATCTCTTCTGTGCCTCGTAAATAAGCGGCGGACCGGTCACGGGTAACAATAATCTCAAATCCGTCACCCTCGATGGCATGCCCTCTTCTCTCTTCAATAAGGGTATGGATGTCTATAAGAGGTTTTGGTTCATGGGGTTTGCCATCGGGTGATTTGTTGGCGTGGGTCGATGGTTGCTCTGTTTCATGGACCGGTTTCTCAAGAGATGGTGATGGCCCTGATGCTGTTACGGAGGTTTGATCGGGCGATGGTGCTTTTCGCGCCTTTTCCGCCAAGGGAGTTGGTGGGTTTTCTGTGGCCTTTAAGGGGCTGATTTCGTCTATACGATTCTGTTTTTTTAAGATGGCGTCCCGCTGTTGAGGCGTCATCTGGCTTTTTTTTACAAGAATATCACCAAGGATGATAGTCTTCCGGGACTCTTTAAAAAGGATGGCCTGCTCCTTCAAGGCGTCATTGGCCGCCTCTTGACTGAGAAATCCTGCTTTCACCGCAATGGCCGCGAATTGTTTTTCGAGTTGCCGTTTTTTCCAAACCGCTTCAATATCGTGGGCCAGGATCATGTCCGCCGGTGACACCACTCCCCGTTGAACGAGAAACGCTTCCAGACTCTGCTCAGAGAGATTGACTTGCTGGGCCTGGTACTCTTCAACAGCCAGCATGAGGAGGTCTTTTCCCGCCATATTGTAATTGAGGATAACCTGACAGATGGCTGGAAGAGCGGGCGGTTCTTTTTTAAGAAGGGTCACCGTGAAATGGCGCCCGCATTTTTTACACGCCACTTCTTTCCCGATGGCGCTTTCCGGCACTTGATAAAGGGCCTTGCATGACGGGCAGTAGGTTATAGTCGTTGTCTTGTCGTTTTGGGGCATGGCGGCTACCTTTTGGAACCAAACAATACAACATCAAGAAATGATTGTCAAATTATCATTATGAAT
Source organism: Desulfobacterales bacterium (assembly GCA_020056645.1). Classification (GTDB taxonomy): domain Bacteria; phylum Desulfobacterota; class Desulfobacteria; order Desulfobacterales; family JAHIVH01; genus JAHIVH01. Next base: position 3,755 of record JAGVHJ010000267.1, on the reverse strand, counting down.
AAATAGAGAGATAGTCTCTCCCATTTTTCATCATTCATCGTTCCCTCATTATCTCCAATAAGCCAGGCTTACGAATAGAAGAGGGACCAGCCAAGCGTCATCAGGCCTGCCACGATAAAGTTTGTTTCCACTAGAAATTCGAGTTTAAATCCCGGCAGCATATACTCTTGTTCATGAATAAAGATGATGGCTGTGAGATAGAGGGGGTATAGGGTAAGGGCGCACCCCAGTCCTGAAACCAGGTGAAGCATGCCGGAGCCCATCATGAGAATGGCAAGAAAAATCAGGATGGTTTTAATCAGCTTCATGGTTTTTTCTTCACCGATTAAAAGCGGAATGGTCTCCTTGCCCACGATTCGGTCCCCCTGCATATCAAGGATGTTATAGAGGACGGTTCTGCTGAATACGATGCCGGTGGATAGAAGAAACGCCACGAGTGTCGACAGGTGGATGGCGCCTTTAATGGAGAGGGCCGGCAGAATGGTCGTTACAATCCCCCATGCAAGGGTGATCAGGAGGGTTTTGGCGCCGGGGATATCCCGAATCCGCCGGTATTTCCCCGAATAGATCCATTTGGGGGCAAGGGTGAAATTATAGGAGAGCCCCAGAATGCTCATGATGGTGAGTGTGACAAAGGAGAGGGGATCCAGGGTGTATGCGGTGATCAGACAGAGGGCTCCCGCCAGAATGGCGAGCCCCGCCAGGATAACCATATGGTCATGGTAGAAGGTGGCTCGATCCGGATCATTGTACCGGTCTTCCTTGATGCCGGTGAGATCGTTGAATATATGCATGGCGAGTATGTAGAGGGAGGATAGCATGAGATGGCGGGGGCCGGCAACCAAACCCTGAAGCTTTGCACAGGTGTAACTGATCATGCCCGCGCCGAAGGCCAGGTAAAGATTGGTCAGAAGCAGGATGCGCTGCACGGCGAATAGCTTCTTCAGCCACTCATGATCTTTGGTGATGAAGCTCGATTCAAGCCGCCGGTAAACCCGATTGATCACCCAGTTGGGTGTGGAGGCTCCGGCGGTGATGGCGATGGTTTTATAGGGCTTCAGATCCTTTAAATTGAGCTCGGACTCGGTTTCGATATGATAGGCGGCTTTCCCGCTCTCCTTGGCGATTTCCGCGAGTCGTTGGGTGTTGCCGCTTTTTTTTCCCCCGACCACGATGACCGCGTCAGCCCGTTCGGAGATGGCTTTTATTTCCGCCTGTCTTTTTTCAGTGGAGTCGCAGATGGTGTTGAACACCTGGTAGTGGGGATAGGTTTTAAGGATATACTCCCGGACTGTTTGGAAAAAAGCTGTATTCTGTGTGGTCTGCGCCACAACGATGGCGTTGTCGAACCGGGGCAGGGAGTAGAGATCGGCCATGGATTCAACCACAACCCCCTTCCCCTCCGCATAGCCCATGAGGCCGATCACCTCTGGATGGTCTCTGTCTCCCACGATGATCGATGAGAACCCTTTCCGCGCATGGGTCCGGATGATGGTCTGCACCTTGATCACCCGTGGGCAGGTTGCGTCGATGATGTGAAAGCCTGCTTCCTTCAATCCGGATTTCACATCGGGCGGAACGCCGTGGGCCCGGATAAGAACGGATCCCGATCCTTTCTCCGGAACCGTGTCGATGACCGGAATCCCCTTTTCCTTCAGAAGATCAAGCACCTGGGGATTGTGAATGAGGGGGCCGAAGGTGACGATGGGCTCCTTGGATGTGTTGGCCGTGTCCAGGACAAGGTCCACCGCCCGTCTGACGCCCATACAGAATCCTGCGGTCTTTGCGATTTTGATTTTCATCACTTGCGGGGCCGGCCGGTTTCTTGGATGAAAATTTTATGATCCACAAGGGAGAGGGAGGCGATTTTTCCCTGGATGAATTTCTGGTCTCCGAAAATGCTGATGAGTTTGATGCCGTCCCCTTCGGGTTCGACCTTATCCACAGCCTCCATGAGGAGGGTTTGGGAACCGTTCGTTAAAAGATATGCATTGGCTTCGCACATGGTGGTTCTCTTTTCTTTATTTCTGGTTTTTTAAATGGTTTAAAACGAGCTCGTCGATCAGGTGGGGGAGCGGCATTGGGGAGACTCCCGCAATCCGGATGTTTTCCTGACTCAGGGGAATCAACAACTTTTCCGCATCTGCGGAACAGATCGCCTCGGCCATGGAAGGGGTCACCTCTCCCATCATGGCGTTGGCCATGAGAATGCTGATCGGTCCCATGATGATATCAACCTGTTTCACGGTTTGGATAATGGCGTTTTCGCCCGAGGCGCCCCGGTTGGCCCTGGACTTCAACATGTTCGCCGTTGCAATGGCGTTGGTTCCCAGGGCGATGATCTCGACGCTCTCTCCGAAAACCTCTTTCACCTTTTTGATGATGGCGCTTCCGATCCCGCCCCCCTGGCCATCAATGATGCATATTTTTGTCATGGAAAGAACCTCTCCGCGCCGTTTGCAAGAGCCATATCCAAATTGCGACAATCCATCGGGATCACGGCTCTCCTTTTAAGAGTTGAAAGATCCGGTCCAGGTCTTCGTCGCCGAAAAACGCCATGGAAATAACCCCTTTTTTCCCTTTCCGGGAGATATTGACCTTGGTGCCGAAGCGCCTTGAGAGTCCATCGGATATCTCCTTGAAATAGGTTTCCGCTTCGGGTTCCGTTGGTGTTTTGACCGGCGGGACCTTCTCTGTTTTGAGCTTTTTGATCAGGGCCTCTGTCTCGCGAACCGAGAGCCCTTTTTCCAGGATGATTTTCCAGGCGCTGTTTTGCTGGGCCGAATTGTCCGCTCCCAGAAGCGCCCTGGCATGGCCCATGCTGAGCGTACCCTCTGAAATGCTCGCCTTGATGGGCTCTGGAAGATTTTTCAACCGCAGAAAGTTCGCCACCGCAGACCGGCTCTTGCCCACACGCCGGGCCACCTCCTCCTGGGTGAGATGGAATTCGCTCAAGAGCCGGTGGTAGGCTTCGGCCTCTTCCAAGGGGTTGAAATCCTCCCGCTGGATATTTTCGACAATGGCCATTTCGAGCAGTTCGGCGTCCGATATTTTTTTTAAAACAACCGGCACCTTGTCGAGTCCTGCCAGCCTTGCGGCCCGTAATCTTCGTTCGCCCGCGATGAGCTCATAACCCGAGTCATCAATCCTCACGAGAAGCGGTTGAATGATGCCTTGCTCCCGGATGGAGTCGGAAAGCTCCGAAAGCTCCTGTTCGGAAAAGTGGGTCCGGGGCTGATAGCGGTTGGGTATGATTTGATCGATGTCGCAGAAAAAATAGTCGCTTGCGGCGTTATCAAAGGTTTCTATGTCGGGCAGGAGCGCTCCCAACCCTTTTCCCAGCGCTTTTTTCGGTTGTTTTTTCAGGGAGTCTTTGTTTTCCATGTCGTTTATCGGTTGGATCATAAAAAGGTTCGTGGGGTGATTCATCGGTTTTTTGCAAGTAGTTCGCCGGCAAGAGCCTTGTAACTCACAGCGCCTGGGGAGGCGGCGTCATAGGTAAAAATGGTCTGGCCAAAGCTCGGAGCCTCTCCAAGTCTCACATTTCTTGGAATGACGGTTTTAAATACAAGATCTTTAAAATATTTTCCGGCGTTTTCGGCGACCTGGGCCGACAGATTGGTTCGTTTGTCATACATGGTGAGGAGAATTCCAGCGATTTGAAGCGACGGGTTCAGGTTTTTTTTGATCCGTTTGATGGTTTGAAGGAGCTGACCCAGGCCTTCCAGGGCGTAGAACTCGCTCTGAAGCGGTAT
>JAGVHJ010000137.1 GCA_020056645.1 Desulfobacterales bacterium | reverse complement strand
CGGGCCGAGGTTTTTGCGCCGGCGCGGACATCAAGGCCCCTTTGCCCACTGAAAAAGAGCAGATGGATATTGTCTTTAGGGAGGCGCGGGAGATTCTCGTGAACATCCTTGAGATCGACCAACCCATCATCTCAGCGGTAAACGGTCCAGCCACCGGGCTGGGAGCCACCCTTGCCCTCTTTCCAGACATCGTCATCGCGTCAGACCGGGCGAGAATTGGGGATACCCATGTGAAGGTGGGGCTGGCCGCCGGGGACGGCGGGGCGGTCATCTGGCCCCTCCTCATGGGCGTCAACAGGGCCAAGGAGCTCCTCATGACCGGACGGATCCTCACCGCCCTGGAAGCCAAGGCGATCGGGCTGGTGAATCATGTGGTTCCCCACGACGATCTGGACGGAAAGGTCATGGAAATGGCCATGGAGCTTGCGAACGGCCATCAGAGCGCCATCCGGTCGACCAAGAAGGCCGTGAATCTCTACATCAAATGGATGTTGAACCAGGTCTTCGACTACTCGTGCGTCATGGAGTATCAGTGCGCCATGGAGATTCTAAAACCATAGGTAACGATTCATCAACATGGCGAAAAGCCTTCGAAGCTCTCATCCGAAAAAAATGAATGTCACTTCACAAAAGGGCCTTTTTGCCACTGAAGCAGAGCCAAGGTGAATCGTTATGTTTTATCACCCATTTATTTATCAAACTTTTTAAAAGTTTGGCCCCCGGCAGGGCCGGAAACATTAACATATCGAAATTACTGGGGCGCATCCGACAACCGGCGATAGTGGCGATACGCCTCTTCGGCGGCTTCGGGCTGTCCCAGTTTTTCATAGCACTCACCCATTTTTTTCAGGCACTCGCTCTTTTCAGGCATGAACTTGAAACACATTTCAAACGCGGAGAGCGCGTCACCGTATTGTTGCTGCTCAAAAAGCGCGCCGCCGATATCTTCCCAGCATGCGGCGTAAGCGCGGTCTATTTCCACCGCTTTATTGAGGTGCATCACCCCCAGGTTATATTTGTCCTGGGCGAAATAGGCGTCCGCGATCAGCGCGTGCAAGTATGCGTTGTTTTTGTCGTGCTCAATGGCTTTTGAAAACTTCCGCTCCGCATCCTCAAAGGCTCCTTTTCCCATCAGAGCCCGCCCATAGAGGGCGTATAATTCCCCCATGCGGTCCGTATTAAAGCAACGCTTCAATTCCGGATAGGAGGAAAAGTCATCAATCCAGCTGTTGATCACGAGGATGGCCTCATCCGGCCTACTTTGGATCTGTTCCTCCATGTTTTTGAAATCATCGTCGAACTGGGTTTTCAGGGCTTCAATAATTGGCCCGTACCCGCTTGCGAATCCGAGTCCCTTGACCAAAAGCCTTCTGGAGGCGGCCTTGTCGATGTCCGGTCTTAAGCTGTACTCAAAATAGTTTTCCGCAAGAGTCGCCGTATACCGCTTTTCTTTATCCGCCATGGCGGCATCAAGGGATCGGGCCCGCTCAAAATAAGTGTTCGCCTCTTCGTAGGCGGAATGGTTGAGGGCGATCGCTCCCAGATAGAAAGCGGTTTCCGTTCCATAGGTCTCATGGCTTTTGAACCCTTCGAAAATGGGTTTCGCCAGCATCAATTCGCCCTGATTGAAATAGTGTATGGCCAGGTCGAACAAACGCTTCGCGTCACCCGGCCCTTCACCGGCAGATGGAAGGGCCAGGCGCTCTTTCTCATAGGTTGCGAGAATTTTATTCAGATGGGCCTGGTATTCAATCAAGACGCTCTTTCGGAATTGATTGATATAGGCCAGCCGCTCCTCTCTCTTGATCCACCACGTCGATCGCCGCCCGCTATCTCGTTCCATGCGGGTCATCTCATGGCGCATCCGTTCGCTCTCTTTCAGGCACGGAATGGTCAGCTCCGTTAATTTTTCCCATATGTTTATGACGGCGTCCAGTTGGTTGTTCAACGCTTCGCTTTTCATCATCAGGGTGGCGATGTTCCGCGGCATATTCTCAATCATTCGCCATTCGGCATTTCCCTCATCATGGCCCAGCCGGGAAAGAGCGGCTGCGATTTGGCCGCTTGTCTGGAGAACCTCCTCCAGAACCTGGAGGAGGTGGGATATTTTTTCCATTTCAACCGACAGCTCTCCCCAGATAGCCTCAATGGTCCTTTTGGGAGACTCCTTGACCGCTTCTTTCACCTGGCGTGTCACATCGATGAAATTGACGCAAACCTCCTGAATAACCTGTTTTAATGAAACGACAGCGGTTCCTTCAATATGCGCGCCCCCTTCGGTCGCGTTCAGAAAGGGCCCTGGATTCCGCCGGATAATCTCCTCAAAGAATCGTTTCATATTATAATAGGCCAAACCCGTGGGCACGGAGCCACCCGCCACCCCTTTGACCCAGACCACTTTGTTATTGGATTTCAGATCATTTTCCATCAGGTTTTTGCTGCTCAAGACCGTATGAGCCGCATGGCTTTCCGAAGTGCTGTAGGCCAGATCCTGGCCCACAAAAATAATCGGTGAACATCCCATGATGAGTGCGAAAAAGAGATTCAGGTGGGCCACCGTTTCCGCCCCTTCAATGGTGCTTGCGCCTCCCATCCGTGTGTTCATCCATGTGTCCGCCTGATGATTCGTAAAGGCCCAGAAAACATGGTCGGCAGGGAAAATTTTGGGCGCCTTTACATTGACGGTGGGCGTACAGATCAACGATACGCCTTTTCCATAGATCGCCTGATCCGCGATTTTTTCATAGGAAAAGTCAAAGGCGTCCATGGTGGTGACAAAATCCGGCGTCACCTGGTGATGGACCAGGGCGGGCAAGGCGGAATCCACGGCGATGATCACCGCTTTTCCTTTGGCGTATTTCAGATACTGAATATTTTTGTTCAACGAGGGCCCGGCTCCCACAAGAATGGCTGGCTTGCCTGGGAATCTGTTTTTAAGTCCCTCAAATAATGCATGATGGTGCATGGTCATGAAGTGGCTTAACCGGTTTCTAAAAAAGAGGCTCCCATAGGAGGTGATAGTGCCTCCCGAAATGAGATGAAAGGAAGTGTAGTCGAAAACGGTTTTTGACAATCTCTCATAGGCCGGATTCATGGAAAATGAGGGGAGATGTTTCCGGTAGCAGAGAGATTCGGTCATCAACACATTCCGGGCCGGAGCCAGGAAGCGGTTCAGATCGGGATTCTCCCCGATGCTGATGAGGACCCTTGGGTCCGACAACACCGGCGTCAGATCAATGACATGGAGCACCTGGAAAAAAATTTCGGTATCGGGCTCGAAAATGGCCAAAAACCGCATATCCGGTTTCTGGCGAACAAGGGACAACGCCGTGTATCCCATGCCCATGCCGATTAAATAAATCAATCCGTAAAAATCATCGGGAACAAAACCGGTATCGCTTTCATTGGTTGTTTGATCATAGAGGATTACCGGTTCGCTGTTCGTTTTTTGAAGTTTGATAGCTGAATGACCATTTGAAAGGGTGACGATCTCTCCCTTGAACACCCGCGCCTCCGGGGGGCTCAAGGCATGGATGTGCGGATGGTTTTTCTTAAGCAACGCCAGGTTGCGCCGAAAGATATCGTGGGGATTTTTATCGGTCATTGGGGGCTCCGAATGTGATATTTTATAGGTGTTTCAATCAACTGCCAGGAATCTGAATGAAAGGGCGCGAGTTGCATCCTGATTATTTGTAACAGTATTACACGAAATTTCAATCATATTTCCGGAATGGGGCAGGGTAATCGCATTTGGGACGCGCCTCATTCGGCCCTGCCGGGGGCCAACCTTTTGAAAAGGTTGCCAAACATATCAAAATAAAGGTTCCATAAACACCATCTGAAAACCTCTTTGTCCCGCTTTTTAAAAGCTGGCAGCAGGCATTGATAATCAATTCAAGTTATGACTTAAATCACTCACCAAGCCCTATTCTACATGCGATTCCCCTGCGGAATGGGGGGCCAAGAAAAATCGTGTCAAGAAATGGTGGCCATCTTTCGATAAGTGTTCTATACCGGAAACTGAGGAGACCCTATGAAAAAACATGATGTCCAGAAACTCTACAACCTTCCCAAAGAAATTCGATTTTGCAAAAAATGCACCATCTCTAACCAGCGGCCGAGAATCGCCTTCGATGAAAATGGCGTATGCAGCGCCTGTCACTTCACCGAAGTAAAAAAGAGGACCGACTGGGAGGAGAGAGAAAAAGAACTCGTGATGCTCTGTGACCGCCACAGACGCAAAGACGGCTCCCACGATGTTATTGTGCCTGTGAGCGGCGGAAAAGATGGTGGGTATGTGGCCCATCAACTGAAATACAAGTACGGGATGCATCCCCTGACCGTGACCTGGGCGCCTCTGGTTCCCACATCGATAGGGCTTAAAAATCTTGAAAATTTTATCAATGTGGGGGGATTTGACCATATTCTCGGAACGCCCAACGGAAAAATCAGCCGTCTGCTCACCCGGCTCGCTTTTATTCATCTGGGAGACCCCTTCCAGCCCTTTATCTATGGCCAAACCAATTTCCCGGTGAAAATGGCGGTCCAGCACAAAATTCCTTTGATCATGTATGGCGAAAACGGTGAGGTGGAGTATGGCGGAGACATGAAAAACGCCAATCGTCCAACCCGCGATATCAAGGACCACGACAAACACTATTTTTCAGGCCTGCCCCCGGAATTCTGGCGGGCCCACGGACTCACGGACAAGGATATCGCGCCATACGCGGCCCCAAAATATGAGCAGATCATGGAGAACCAGACGGAAATTCATTTTTTCAGTTACTATAAATATTGGGACCCCCAGGAGAACTATTATTACTGCACCGAAAATACCGGTTTTTCACCCAATCCCGAACGGTCGGAAGGCACCTACTCGAAATATGCCAGCCTGGACGACAAGATCGATGGTCTCCATTACTACCTGGGCTTCATCAAGTTCGGTATCGGCAGGGCCACTGCCGACAGCGCCCACGAGATACGGGATGGAAAGATAGAGCGGGACGAGGGGGTGATGCTGGTTAAAAAGTATGATGGGGAGTTCCCACAGAAATATATTGACCAGTTTCTAGAGTATACCGGTCTTTCCAGGGAGGAGTGTGATTCGGTGATAGATGGCTGGCGGGCGGATCATATATGGAAAAATGATGGAGGCGCATGGCGGCTGAACCATGCCGTCTGGCACGATAGCGCTTCGGAGTGATGGAGTATCGCCTATGGGAAACATTCGTCTGATTGCGCGTTTAGATGTGAAGGGCGCCTATCTGATAAAAAGCATCAACCTGGAGGGGTTAAGAAAAATCGGCGATCCCGGTGAATACGCCAAGAAATATTATGCGGATGGCGCGGACGAAATCATCTACATGGATCCCGTGGCCAGTCTCTATGGCAGAAATTCCTTGCTGGATATCGTGGAAAAAGCAACCCGGGATGTATTTATCCCCATCACCGTGGGTGGCGGCGTCCGGACCCTTTCGGATGTGGAAAAAATTTTGAAGTCAGGGGCGGACAAGGTGGCTGTGAATACGGCGGCGATCAAGCGGCCCGAACTGATCCGGGAGATTGCAACCCGGTTCGGGTCTCAGTGCATGGTATTGTCCATAGAAGCCAAGCAGAGCGGTCCGGACCTATGGGAGGCTTATTACGATAATGGCCGTGAAAGAAGCGGGCGAGAGGTGATCGAGTGGGCCAGGCAAGGAGTGGCTCTTGGAGCCGGTGAGATCCTGTTGACCTCTGTGGACAGAGAGGGCTCCGCCAGGGGATTCGATTCGGATCTTGTGAAAAAAGTGGGGGAGGCTGTATCGATTCCTATCATCGCAAGCGGCGGCATGGGGCACACGGACCATTTGATTCATGTGGTGAAGGAAGGCAAGGCGGACGCCGTGGCGATGGCCCACGTCCTTCACTATAATAAACTGACATTCAAGGATATCCGGGAGAAGGCGAGGCAGGAAGGCCTCCCCATAAGGAGCACCCGCAACGAATGGATGAACTGACGGTTGTCGATTATGGCATGGGAAATCTGTTGAGTGTCAAAAGGGCCTTGGAATTCTCTTGCGGGAGAGTCGTTGTGACGGACTCCGCCAAAGGGATTGACGATGCATCCAAACTGATATTGCCGGGCGTGGGCGCCTTTAAGGAGGGCATGGCGGAGCTCGAAAAGCGCGGCCTGATAGAATCCATCAGAAGATTCTGCAAAGAAAACCGGCCATTTCTTGGAATTTGCCTGGGGATGCAGATGATGTTAGATATGAGTCATGAATTCGGCGTCTCAGAGGGCCTGGGGGTTATTCCGGGAACGGTTCTTCCCCTGCCGCCTTGCAGCTTGGACGGGCGCCCCAATAAAATCCCCCATATCGGCTGGAGTTCCTTATCGAAGAGCGCATCCGTGGCGTCATGGAGAGGAACCATTCTTGAATCGATCTCGCCCTTTTCCTCTTTTTATTTTGTCCACTCCTTTTACGCGGTTCCCGTAAATTCCGGACACATTCTTGCAGAATGCGGCTATAACGGCCACCGCTTCGCGGCGGTGATCCGGTCGGGGAATCTCTATGGCTGCCAGTTCCACCCCGAAAAAAGCGGCCCGGACGGACTATCTCTCCTAAAAGATTTTATTTCCCTGTAGTGTCAACTCGTATTCAAGCGACGCCTGCGTCACCTTCTCCTTACCCTCTGGATGTCGTCTTGAATGGAAAACGGAATGTAACTATTCAGTATGGCCTTGTTTTCGCCAGTTCAGCAAAAAGCCAAGAAGCTCCCGAAAAAAGTAGGGAACGAACAAAACGGGCTTGAGGGGAATCGCATGTAGAATGGGGTTTAGTGAATATTTTAAACAATGACTTGAATTTATGATAAATACCTCCTGCGGCCCGCTTTTAAAAAGCGGGGCAAATAGGTTTTTAGAGGGTGTTTATAGAACCTTTTT
>JAGVHJ010000560.1 GCA_020056645.1 Desulfobacterales bacterium | reverse complement strand
ATTCTTGCGGCTTCGGCGGCGCGTTCTTCTTCAGCCTTTCGGACCGCCTCTTCCGCTTTTCTTTTTTCCTCCAGGAGCCGGGCCTCCTCCGCCTTTTTGGCCTCAAGCGCGAGTCGCTCCTCTTCGGCCTTCCTTGCCGCTTCGGCTGCTCTTTCGGCCTCGGCTATTCTTGCGGCTTCGGCGGCGCGTTCTTCTTCAGCCTTTCGGACCGCCTCTTCCGCTTTTCTTTTTTCCTCCAGGAGCCGGACCTCCTCCGCCTTTTTGGCCTCAAGCGCGATCCGCTCCTCTTCGGCCTTTCTCGCCGCTTCGGCTACGCTCTCGGCCTCGGCTTTTCGGGCCTCTTCCGCTTTTTTCTCTTCTTCGGTTATTTTTTGATCGTTTGCGTCGTCTGATACATGAGGATCGGCGTCAGCTTTTTTTTCGATCGTGGTTTCCGGGCTGGCTTTCAGATCAGCTTTTGTCTTCGGGGCTTTTTTCTTTGCGGTTTTTTTTTGGGCGCCATGAGTTCCTCTTTATTTCTAAAAATCCTATGGACTTATTTAAGGTGTTAACGCTTCATCTATAAAAAAAATTACGCTTTCTATATAGTAACGAGTTAATTTTGTAAACATTTTTTTAGAATTAGGCTCTCTCGCATGGATGGGCGTTTGCTGTGGCGGATTTTCATTATTTAAAGGATGGGTGTTTGTTCGAAAAAACGATTGCAGAGGTGGTCGTGGGGAGTTGGTGGAAAAGGCTGGGGCTTCAGGTATTAAAAACTATACTTGATGTCAAAATAGAGCCGGTCATTATCACCTGCCGACTGGAAGAGCGGCGTTTTTCCGGACTGGTAGAGCAAGAGACTCGCCGATGACCGGATCGCGTCCGACCAGTCATATTCGGCCATGAACCGCTCGACGGCCCCGCCCTGGAAATCGCCATCATAGGCCTGGGCGTAAAGAGAGAGGGTCAACGCGTCGTTCATAAAGTTTTTGGAGAGGCGCGCAACGGTCAAAAGGCGGTTTTCAGCCGCCTCATCGGGAAACGCCTTGAGGCGGTTGTCAAAATCGCCGATTCGTTCATTCGCCATTTCAAAACAGGTGGTCATATGTTTAAAGCCTGAATACTCAACCCCTGCAAGAATGCTCGTCTTGGAATGGGTTCGATTGGAGTTGGTGTATCGGACTCCTTCGAAAAATGCGGCCTCTATTTTGACAAGAAAATTGCCCAGTGCCCGGTTGATCGCGGCCCCTCCCATGGAGATCCGTTTCTGCCTGGTCACAAGCCCGGAGGGATCAAGGGTGATATATCCGGTATCATCGAACACGCTTGCTGCATAGAAAGAGAGATCCATGCCGGGAAAAGATCCATTGAGGGAAAAGGCGAATTCGGGTTCGTCTGGCTTCTCTTGCCCGGGAGGGGGCATATCGTAGGGATAAAAGTCGCTTCCATAGGCTGGAATCCGGTTGAAACGGTTCTCATGGATGGATATAAGCGTATAGGTCCATGGAATTTTTAGATAATCAAGGCGGCACATGAAAACAGGCAACCGGAGATATTTGATATCCGTTAGTCCAGGCTCCTGTATGTCCAGTGGATTCAAGAGATCCGTCACCCGGATATTTTCGGACTTTCCCCACACAACGACCTGCCTTCCAATTTTCAGATCGATTCCATGAAAAAGCTCACCTTGAATATAGGCTTCGTTTAATTCCGCGTCGCTTTCGCATAGATCAAGAAGTTCTTTGGTGTACTTTTCCCGGCCATTGATATCGTAAGCGAAATCATAAAATCCTTTTCCGGTGAACAATCCCTTGAACCGTCCGTTCGTCCGTGCGGCGACCTCCAGACCGGTTTCAGCTCTTAGCCGTGAAAGCCCCTGCCAGTCTGTCTTACCGTTCTCCGGGGTTGCGTGGGCGAAGTTGAACGCCTCGCTCAACCGGAGATATCCGTTCACATCAAAGAGAACAGAAAAGGAGATTCCTTTTTTAGATGATCCCCCAGGGGGGGGCGCGGGTTTCTCCGCGTCATCGAAGCCCTCCATGGCTCCCTGCTCCTCCAGGGCGGATACCGGGTCCAGGCTCTTAAGGGTTTTTCCGTTGTCCGTGGCGAGAAGTGCATCGGGCCTGTTGTTTTTGGTTGGGGAGAGAAGAATTCTTCCCGGCGTTTTTGTGGTGTTGACGGGGAAGGGACAGGGCGCCTCCGCCATATATCCGTCCAGGATATCCGAAGCGGAATCGGTTTCAACCGGGGAAAGCGTCGCGCCGCTTCTTTCCTGAATGGGGCTTGCAACAATATTCTTAAACGCGCCCCCCTCATTGCCCCAGCAGTAAAGACCGAATTTTCCTGTTTTCAGATCCGTGTCCTTGATGGTGAAAATCAGAGTCCCGTCTTGATAAAAAATGATTTTGTCCTCAATGCAGATCACTTTGATTTTAAACCATATCGTGGGCGTATACGTGATCGCGTCCTCCGCGAGAATGGTCGTTTTCCCTTTTACCTTCTTGGTGATCCGTCTCGATTTTTCCTGATGATTGAGGCTGATCCGGTAATAGTTGTCTCTGTCTTGATACCGGACCATGAGGCCGATGGCGTCATCGTCTTCTGAACGGAGATCAAGGCTGACACCGTAATTCCGCCATGAGTAGTTTCCATAAAGGGCGAATGTTCCCGGTTTTTCCGGGTGGCTCCTGTCGATATCGCCCCCCCAGATGTTGCTTTTCTGGGTCAAAACGCCGTTGGCCGCCGACCAGGATGAGGGGCCGCTGTTTTCCCCTTCATCCACCACCGAGTAGTTATCGATGTCGATGTGATAGGGTGATAGTTTGGTCGCGCTATTTCCGCCCTTGGCCGCCCCTCTGGCTGAATAGGGGGTGATCATGAAATTGTCGAATTCACTCTTTTCGTTTCCCCAGCAGTAAAGGCCTGCTTTTCCTTTTTTAATCGAGGCGTCTCGGATGTCGCAGAACTGCTTTCCGTCAATCCACAGGGCGATCCGGTCGTTGATGGCCGTCACCTGGAAGCTGTGCCACCGGTTCTGTTCGTAGGTGATAGGGTCCTTATGGAGAATGGAGTAGACGCCATTCACCTTTTTTACAAGTTCGCGATACATCATCTCCCGGTTCATGGAAAAACGATAGTAGTTATTGGCGTCCTGGTATCTGAACATCACCCCCAGGGCGTCATCGTCCCCGGATTTCATCTCTCCCGTGACCGTATAGTTTTCAAAGTCATCTCCCCAGAGGACATAGGTGCCGGGTTTGTCCGGATCGGGTCCCTCCAGGGAGCCGCCCCAGATATTGCTGGATTGTTTGAGAATGCCGTCGATCACCGACCATGAGGAGGGCTCGTTTTTAATCCCTTCGTCGACGATCAGATAGCTTTTGTGGGCGATCCGGGAGAATTCCGGTACGGTCGCCACCGTCTGGGCCGGGAGGAGGGCGGGGGTAGTTGACAAAGGGGGCGAGCTCTCCGTGGAAGCGCCGGTGTGGGATATTTCCGTCAATGGCGACAAATGGGGGGTTCTAAACTCGGTATACTCATTTCCCCAGCAATAGAAGCCGATCTGCCCCTGGGACAGGGTGTCATCAATGGCGTCTAATATCAACATCCCGTCCAGATACACCTCAAGGGTGTCATCCATGGCGCTGACCGTGAGCTGGTACCACTGGTCTTGAATATAAGGTGTAAAATCTTCGGCCAGCACCGTGCATCTCCCGTTGACGATCTTCGACAGGGTTCTGTGCTTTTGCTGGCGGTTCATGGAAAAACGGTAGTAGTTGTTCGGGTTGACATAGCGGAACATGATTCCCATGGCGTCGTCATCCTGGGATCGTAGCTCGCAGGAGAATTTGAAGTTTTTTAAGGAGAGATTGGATTTCAGGGCGTAGGTTCCTGGTTGCACCGGATTTTCGGGATCCTCATCCCCGTATAGGTTGCTTTTCTGGAGGAGAGAACCGTCATGTGCGATGGACCAGGATGAGGGGCCGTCGTTTCTTCCCTGGTCCATGATCGTATACCCTTTGTACTCTTTTTTTTTTGGGCGGCGTTTTTTAAAAGAGGCTTTGCTGATGCCTGGCGGCGATTCATTGGAGGCGTCCGCGAAAAGAAAGAGGGGATCTATGGGAAATTCAGATAGGCGTCCGAACTTCTTGTTATCAAGGGATTCGACGGAGAGATCCTTGAATTCGGAATCCTTATTGGCCCAGCAATATAGGCCGATCCGCCCCCGTTTCAGCGACGGGTCTTTGACGGAGGCGATCATCTGAGTGTCCACATACACCCTGATGTCGTCGTTAATGGCGTCAATCCTCAGATTGTACCAGGTGTTGGGCGCGTAAGGGACTTTATCGTCAAAGAGGATCTGGTACTCTCCATTGACCCGTTTGATGAGCCGCCGATACCCCTTCTCCCGGTTCATGGAGAAACGGTAATGGTTTTTCGGGTCCCTGTAGCGGAATACAACTCCGATTTCGTCGTCGTCTCCGGATCGGAGGGCGACGCGGAGAATAGAATCGGCCCAGGAGGCTTCGCCGAAGATGGCCAATGTCCCCTGTTTATCCGGAGATTCCCCGGAGAGGCTTCCACCCCAGATATTGCTTTTTTGAATCAGGGAATTGTTTGAGGCGGCCCAGGAAGAGGGGCCGTTGTATGCGCCTTCATCGATGACGGTTGGATGGGTCATGTCGATCTGGATTGGTTTTTCTCCCGGTGGGTGGCCCCTTGACACAAAAGGCGAGCGGTCAAGGGGGGTGAATTCAATATTGTCAAATTCGGCCCCGTCGTTTTCCCAGGTGTAGAACCCCGCCTTGCCCTCGGAAATGGCGTTGTCCAGGACGTCGAATACCGTCTCCCCGTCCATTTTGATCACAATGCGGTTCCCAAACAGGATGGCCTTTAAGGAGTGCCACTTGCCACGGACGTAAGGGATGGCGTCTTCCGCGAGGAGGGTTGTCCGGCCAGCAACTTTACGGACCAGTCTTCTGTAGCTTTGCTGCTGGCTCATCGAAAACCGGTAATAGGTGTTTTTATCTTTGAAACGGAGGAGGATGCCGATGTCGTCATTGTCATGGGAGAGAAGATCCGCCTCAAAGGTGTAGTTCGCTCCGCCTTGATTCCACACCAGGGATGTTCCCGGTTTTTCGTAATCCTCCCTTGCCGGCGCTCCTCCCCAGATATTTGCGGATTGGGTGAGCTTGCCGTTCTTTTTCCCCCACCGGGAAGGCCCCTCTTTCTCCCCCTCATCAATGATTTGATAGGCGCTCCTCGCTTCGGAAGGAGACTCCTCGGACTGGCTCTGGACGGGAACGACGGAGACATCCTTGAAGGCGCTTCCCCTGTTTTTCCAGGAATAAAAACAGATTTTTCCATAATTGATGGCGGAGTCTTTAACATCAAACAGGGCTCTCCCATCCATGAAAACGCTGATATTTTCTTTCAATGCAACTATTTTTATCTTATACCACCGGCTTGTGTCATAGGTGAATGGCGCTTCCGCGAGAAGGCTCCCTTTCCCATCCTTGTTTTTAATGAGCCTTTGGTAGTTGAACTCCCGGTTCATTTCGAAAAGGTAGTAATTGGCCGTGTCTTTATAGCGGAACATGATACCGATGGAGCCGGTGTCTCCGGATTGAATCGTTGTTTCAATGATCTGGTTGATAAAACTTTCACCCCAGATGGCGTAAGTCCCTTTTTTTAAAAGGCGCTCTCTGGGCTCTCCCCCCCAGATTCTGCTTCTCTGGAACAGAACGCCATTCTCCGCGAGCCAGAGGGAGGGGCCTTCCCTGTTTCCTTCATCCATGGTCTGATAATTGCTCTTTTGTGAGGCGGAAGTGTCACTGGAGAGAGGCAGAACGGAAAGATCCGTGAATTCGCTATGATCGTTGGCCCAGGCATAGAGTCCGATCTTCCCCTGCGGGTGATCCATGTCGGAAACCGAGAACACCAGGGAGTTATCGACATAGAGTTCAATGTGTTTACCAATGGCTTTTATTTTGATGGCATAGGATGCTCCTGGCCGATAGGAGAGGTCATCGTTTGCAAGCAGCGTGATCTTTCCAGCCACCTTTTTAATGAGTCTCCGGTACTTAAACTTGCTGTTCATGGAAAAACGGTAGTAATTGTTGTTGTCCCGGTACCGGAACATGACGCCGATCTCGTCGTCATCCAGGGAACGGATTTTTGCCTCGATGACATGATCCTTCCACGCCTCGCCCCATATCACGTAAGTGCCGGGTTTGGCCATATCTTCCCGGATGGCCTCTCCTCCCCAGATGTTGCTGTGTTGAATCATGCCCTCTTTTGTTTCCGACCATGAGGAGGGGCCGTTTTTTGTTCCTTCATCCACAATGATATATTTGCTTTTTTGCGACTCGGATAGAGTCTCCTTTATTTTTTGGGAAGGAACCTCAACGGGTATGACGATGTCGGCCTTTTTCAGGGCCTCACCTTTCAGGAGGGCCGCCTTTTTTTTTTCTTCGGCCCGCTTGATCGCCGCCCTTTCCATTTCCATGCGGGCCTGGCGCTCTTCTTCGGCTCTTTGGATCGCTATCTTTCTTCGTTGCTCTTCTTCGGAGAGCCTTTTCGCCTCAGCTTGTCTCTCTTCCACGGCCTGCCGTTCCATTTCGGCCTGCTTCATGGCCTGAATCTGCTTCATCCGGGCGGCCCTTTTCTCCTCATCGGCTTTTCTGATCTCCTCCTCGATCTTTTGTTGCTGAACCAGCCGCTTCGCCTCGACGATTCTTGCTTCTTCCTGCTGTTTCAATGCTTCCACCCGCCGGATCTGTTCGGCTTTGAGGGCCTCTTCCTGGAGTTGCTTTTCTTCGGTTATTCGTTTTTCTTTAAGCATCCGTTCTTCCATGCTCTCGATGATCGAGATGTTTCTAAACGAGCTGCTCTGGTTTCCCCAGCAATAGAGGGCGATTTTACCCGCACCCAGGGAGCTGTCCCGGATATCGAACACCTGGAGACCCTCCACGGAGAGGGTCAGATGATCGTTTCTGACACGCACATCCACTTGATACCATCGCTCTTTCTCGTATCCCTCGTTATTTTCGGCGAGGATTGTCACTCTTCCGTCCACCTTTTTCGCCAGACGCCATTTTTTCTGCTGGCTGTTCATCGAAAACCGGTAGTGGTTTTTTTCATCCTGATACCGGAAGAGCACGCCTATGGAGTCATCGTCGCCCGATTTGAGTTCAAGAGCGTATTCGTAGTTCCTCATGGCGGCATCCCCCCAGACGGCGTATGTGCCGGGCTGGGCTGGATCATCTGGGGATATCTCCCCTCCCCAGACGTTGGTCGTCTGGGTGATGACGCCGTTTGCGGAGGACCAATGGGAGGGGCCGTTTTTCTTCCCATCGTCCACAATGGAAAACTCCTCCAGGTTCACGATGGGCGTCTTTATCATGCCGCCCGCCGGTTCCGGCTTGCGGGCAAGGGCCGGGGGAGCGCTTGTCGGGGTTGTTGAGGGCAAGGGAATGATCAGAATATCGGCGAATTCGCTGTTCTCGTTTCCCCAGCAGTAAAAGCCCACTCTACCGGAGGGAACCGATGGATCTGACCGGTCGAATATCAGCAGGTTGTCGAGGTGGAGGGCGATTTTGTTACCGTTGACCGAGATCCGGAGCCGGTACCACCGGTTTTTTTCATAGAGGTGTTTTTTCTGATCGATAATGGTTGTCTTCCCTTTCACCTTTTTGATGAGCCGGATATATCCAAGCTGCCTGTTCATGGAGATCCGGTAATAGTTCGCCTGGTCCTGATAGCGGAACACCACGCCCAGTTCATCGTCGTCCTGGGAACTCAATTTGAGAGAAACGATATAGTTGTTCCAGCTTTTTTCTCCAAAAAGGGCCATGGTGCCCGGTTTTTCCGGACTATTTGCCGAAACGGTCCCCCCCCAGATATTGCTGGTCTGAATGAGGGTATTCTCTTTTACATACCAGAAGGAGGGCGCGTCAGTGGACCCTTCATCCACAATCACCGGATCTTTCAGATCAATAGGAAAGGCGCTTTTTTTCAATGTGTCGTTGATCGTGTCGGGAGCCGCCTCTTTTTTTGAAGCTGGAACGAGAAGGGGGGGCTCTTTAAGAGGAAGAGCCGGCTGGCCTGTGGGGCGCGGATTCGGGGCGACAGGGGCCGGTTGTGGCGCTGTTCCCTGGGGTTTGATGGCCGGGATGGGTTGGGACATCTTGCCGGGAATCGGGATCAGGGGAGCGGCTGTGAGAACAGGAGGGGCCGCAGGGGTCGCTTTTACCGGAACCGGTTTTTCGATAGAGCTTTGTTTTGCGGGAGAGGGTTCCTTGGAAATGGGCGCAACCGCCTCGGGGGTTTTGGACACGGCCGGCGGCTCCATTTTTTTCACCGGCGGCGTTTCCAGAGTGGATTTTTTTTCCGGAGGAACCACCTCCTTTTCCTTTTCGGTGGTTTCCGGGAGCGCTTTTACCTGTTTTGCGTCGGCCGGTTGTTGTTCCCCTTCTCCTGAAATTTCAGCCATGGAGGCGACCTTGACCGATCTGAACTCGGCGCTTTCGTTACCCCAGCAGTATAGAGCGGCTTTCCCGCTTTTCAGGGAGGCGTCCGTGGCGCTGAACACAAGAGCATCATTGAGAAAGATTGAAATCGATTCCTTTACAGCCTGGATTTTAATGGTGTTCCATTGACCCGGACGGTAACTTTCACTCTCTTCCGCGAGGACCGAGACCCGGCCATTCTCCTTTTTAATGAGCCGCCGATAACGGTTTTTATGATCCATCGAGAACCGGTAGTAGTTGTTTTTATCCTTATACCGGAACATGACGCCTGAGGCCCCGTCATCCTGCGACCTGAACTCCACGGAGAGCGTGTGATCACTCCAGTCTGTTTTTCCCACAAGGGCGAAAGTGCCGGGTTTATCCTTGTCATCGGGACCGGCGGCGCCGCCCCAAATATTACTTCCCTGGCTCAGAACGCCGTCAAAGGCATACCAGGAGGAGGGGCCGTCATTCTTTCCTTCGTCGATGACTTCACAATCCGAGATATCGATGTTGACCGCATTTTTAAGGGGCGGAATAAGAGGCGCTTGGGGTGAACGAGGCGTTTCGGGTAGGGCAGGGATCTGGCCCTTGGTGATCGGCGGCGTCTCTCCCTTCTCTTCTTTTAGCGCAAAAAGAAGTGTCCCGGCAGGATCCATCACCGTGACATTCTTGAAGTGGGTGTTGGCGTTTCCCCAACAGTAGAGGCCTGTTTTACCAGAGGAGATGTCCGTGTCTGAAACATCGAAGAGGGGGCGGTTGTCAATGAAGACTTTAATCCGGCTCCCCTGGATCTCGGCCTTCATACGATACCATGTGTCATTGACGTATCCCTCCTCTTTTTCGCTCAATATGGAGACAAAGCCCCCCGATTTTTTGATTAAGCGGGAAACCTTCCGCTGCTTGTCAAGCGATACCCGGTAATAGGTATTTTCATCCTGGCGCCTCAGAAAAAAGCCAAAGGCGTCATCATCCTGGGATTTCATGTCGAGGGTCAGCGTATAGTCGGTCCACTCTTTTTGACCCCATATCAGAGCGGTTCCTGGTTTCACCGGATCCTCCCGGGTGTCGCTGCCGCCCCAGATGTTCTTTTTTTGCAGGATCACGCCCTGTGATATCGTCCACTCCGAAGGCGCGTCGGTGGTTCCGGCGTCAAGGATGGCCGCGCCGGGTATTTGGTCGGTAATTGTCTCCGGCCACGCCGGAGGGACCGCATGAAAGAGAAAAAGGAGGAAAAAGAGCGATCTGAGCAAGATAACGTTGAATGGGGTGAATGCTTGTTTTTGGATCATTTCAGATCTCCAGTGATTCATCAATGCGTATTTCCCTTTGGGATATGGCATATCCATACCCTATTTTCTTTCAGGGGTTTAGAGTTTCGTTAAGATGGATTGGCCTAACACAAATCCTGCTCTTTTGCCATAGTTTAACCTGCGCGGACGCATTTTTTATCTTTTACTCGATCTTCAATTTTTTAGGAAATTGGGTAACTATTCAGTATGGCCTTGTTTTAGTGGCAAAAGGGGCGTTTCGCCATCTTGATGAATAGCTGCTGAATAGTTACGATTTTTTTCCGACGCAGGAGTTGGAAAAATTAATAAAAACTTGAACATCGAGTTTCATATACCTTTTTCGAGCTGTCTCTCCGTAAACATATCATCGTTGATCTCCTGATTATATTTCACATCGAACAACTTCAGGATCGTTCGATGGGTCTCCACATTGCTTTTGGTTTTTTTCATCTGAAGCTCGGTCGCCGTCCATACGCCCTCAACCTTTTCCAGGTTCAGGACCTCGAGAAATTTGATATAGTCGCCTGTATTAAGCCAGAATTTGGCCCGGATCAGGTAATCGTTGTCTTGCCGGATAAAAAGAAGGACCTTCTCATACCCGGTTTTATCCTTGACCGCCTGATTTCTAGGGTGGGCCCAGATGATCCAGCATTTGTTCCCATGGATCTCGATCTCCTTTTGATCCTCGAAAAAAGAGAAGTCATAGTCATCCAATTCGAGGGAGGCCATATCCGCATAGGTAAAATCGGATCCCATGAAGGGGCCGCTCTTGTCCGCCGAGGCGATTCGCTTGGTTCGTTTTAGGGCAGGCAGATAGAGCCATTGATCATCTTCCTTTCCGGGTTCGCCATATTCATGGGTTAGAAACCCGGTTCCTTTGATGTCAAGGGGATAAAGAAAAAACATGATCCGGAGGGTGTCACTCCCCCTGTCTTTTGTAAACGCCTTCATTTTCCGGACCCTTTCCTTGGCCGATTGATCGATCAGGGTCATTTCCATATCCGCGATCATATTATCGCCATCATCCCGTTGGTCGACCTTTTCCATGATACCGCGGGCGCCCTTGTCGTCCGCGCCCGAGGGAGGGGCGACAAAGAGAGCGTAAAAAATGGCGACGCCGCCGATGGCGATCAGAAATCTGGTTTTCATGGGAAGCTCCTTTCTTTGCAATATTAGTGTTTTTTTTCAACTGCCGCGAGCAACGCCGGAGTAATCAGCAGATCCGCAAGCAGGGCCGTCAAGATGGTGACGCCTGATAAGAGGCCGAAATTGAAGAGGTTGTTCATGGAGGAAAACATGAACATGAAGAATCCGGCCGCAAGCACAAAGTTGGTGACCATCATGGCGGGCCCTGTATCCAGAATCGTTTCCCGGATCATCTTCTCCGGATCCCGGGCCTGATCGCTTTTTCTTCTTTTTGTGTAGTGGTGCATCAGATGGATGGTGTCATCCACGACGATCCCCATGAGGATGTTTCCAATAAGAATGGAAAACATATCCATGGGAATGCCAATCCAGCCCATGACCCCTATGGTGACAACAATCGGGAGAACATTGGGAATCATGCTCAAGAGGGCGAGCCCCACATGGCCGATCAGAACAACCATGAAAAAACAGATGACTAAGAGGGCTGTACCGTTGCTTTGCACCATGCTGATGATCAGGTTGTGAATCGTCTTGAAAAGAATGGCCATCATGCCCGTGGTTTTGACCTCATAGCCGGGAAAGGCTTTTTTAAAATCGTCCTGAACGAGCGTGATGAAGGCAGTGTATTGGATGGCGTCGATGGCCGGGACCTTCACAATCAAACGGGCTTTTTGGAACTGGCTGTCCGTGAAATCGGAAAGGTCGTCTGACCCGCTGTTTTCGAACAGCAAGATCTCCTGGGCGATTAGTTCGCGGGTGTCGGGGAGGGTGTAGTAGGCCTCGTCGTTTTCATGGAGGGCCTTGTTGACCTCTTTGATGATGGTGGTGATGGACCATGCCTTTCCCACAAAGAGGTCGCCGGATCGATATCGCTCGAGTTTTTCGGCCTCCTCATCCAGTTTTTTCAAGAAGTGGGGGTCAAAAATGCCGTTTTCTTTGCCGGTGTCCACCACGATCTCAAGGGAGATTGATCCTTTCAGATCCCGGTCAATGGTTTCCGTGCTGACCCGGATCGGATCGTGTTCCGGGAACCATTGAACCACGTTATGAAAGAATTTGAGTTTTGGAAATCCTGTGGCCGAGACAGCAAACAGGAGAACCGCGAAAAGAATGACCCGCCATTTGTTGTGGATGGCCATGTTGGCCAAGGTATGGGTTACTTTATCCGAGATCCGGTGTTGGGGCTCTTTATCGCGAACCGATCTGGGGACAAGGGGAATGATGGCGATGAGGGCGGGTAAGAAGAGAAGGGCGTACACCAAGGCCAGGATGACGCCGATGGCGGAATAGCGACCTAAATCCGCCACAGGGGCTATTTCCGCCGTGGTGAAGGAGAAGAGCCCTGCTGCGGTCGTAACACTCGTAATGATAATGGCGATAGAGCAGTGACGGATCGCGTGGCAGATGGCTTTTTTTTTGTCTCCGGTTGCGTTGAACTCTTTGAAAAAAAGAACCAGCACATGGATCGAACCCCCCACACAGGCCGTCATGAGAAAGGAGGGCAGGATGGCGAAGGGAATCTTCACGACCGCGCCGGAGAATGCCATGACACCAAAGGTGGAGATCAGGGCGAAGTTGACCACGAGAAGCGGCAGAATCACTCCCGTAACTCTCCGGAACATGAAAAAGAGAATGATCGCGATGGAGAGGATGGAAATGGTCGTAAATAGGGTCATGTCTCTGAAGAGGGCGATCTTGAGGGCATGGGTGACGGATGGAGAGCCTGAAATGAATATGTTGAAATCGGGCGCTTCATATTTTTTTGTGATCTCGGTTACAGATTTCACGATCAGGCTGTTCTCTTCGTCATTCAGGTATGGGGGCGGACTCTTTTTTACATCCGGCTCAAGGCCCGCCATATCGTCGCCGGAGAGCCCACCCAGGTCGCCGCTATTCTGGGAAGCTTGCCCAAACTGGGAGGTCTGGATCAGAATGGTTGCATAACGGCCATCTTCGGAAATGAGGGTGTTCTTGTACGCCGGCGTACTCAGCACCTTATTTTTGATGGCGGCGACCGCCTCTGGGGAGTCGGGCCAGGGATCAAACAGATCGCCTACGATAAGCGCGTCCTGGCTTCCCGATACGACTCTGGCGTTGATCAGGCTTTGAATCTTTTCTGTCAGGGGCACTTTCGCCTGAAGGTCGTTATGGAGGGACCTCAACCGTTCCAGAAATTTTAAATCAAAGAGGTCGGGTGTTTTGATCCCTACAACAATCAGCTCCTCCCGTCCAAACTGGTCCCTGAAGGCGTTATAGTCGATCAGAATGGGGTCATCCTTGTGCAGAAGGCCTTCCAGAGAGGTGTCTGAATGGATGGTGGCCGCTTTGAAGGCGAAGAGAGCCACCCATGCCATCATGATCACGAGGGTGGTGTAAGGATGGGTGTAAATCAGAGATGTGAGCTGCTCAAGCCATGTTTCAATTCGTTTTTTAACGTTCTGCATGGATGCCCTCCGGTGGCGGTTTGTCATTGGCGGGTGGATTTTTGTTTACGAATGCAATGCCGATTTACTGATCGATCGAATCAATAACAGAAGAAACTATAGTATTCTCTCAATTCTTTGTCAAATCAGATAATTAGTCATGAGATTTTTCATCTGGCCCTGGGAGGTGAAAGGATCGATCTCCCCATGGCTCCATAGATATTCAATGAATAAAAGAGGTTGAAAAATCATCGGAAACCGATTATGATTGCGGCTAAAAATTTATCTGGTGTTTCAAAAAAAGTGTTCTATTCGTTTCACTGCTTATAAACCGATTGCTATCCCTGAATTTATTATGGCCATGGCTCACTGCTTTACCGTGCGTCATTGAATACAAAAAAAGAGTTTTATCGCGTTGAGGAGAAATCGCTATGAAGGTTGTCTGCGTTCTGGGAAGCCCAAGGAAAAATGGCAACAGCGCGACTGTCGCCAGGAAATTTCTCGATAAGGCCCGATTGAACGGGGCGGATATCCAGACTTATTATTTGAACGAGCTTGAATT
>JAGVHJ010000202.1 GCA_020056645.1 Desulfobacterales bacterium | reverse complement strand
TCGAGGATTAAAATTTTTTTCCAACGCCGGAGTTGGGAAAATTAACAAAAACTTGAACATCGAGTGATAGAATACAATCCAGCCTGCGCAACACCGTCATGGGCAGAATCTCACCTTGCCGTAATTGGATGGCTTATAATCTCCCCGGAGGAGGTCCACCCCCCCATATCCGGTTTGCTTTTTCTTTGAAATTGGTCAGTTATGATCCATTCACGATTCTCTGACTGCTTGTTATTCAAAAAGGAAGTTTTGAACACCATATTGGAAAAGCGGTTGAACTAGCAACAGCCGTTCGGTCCTCCGCAGGTGGCGTTCTCCTTGCCATGAATCCAGCCGGAGATGATATAGGCCGCGCATCCGACACCGGGCGTGACATGGATCGCCGAAACCGGGCAATTGTTGGCGCAAGCGCCGCACTCCATGCACCCGTTTGGGTCAACAATGACGGCTTTTTTATCCTTTATCTCAAAGACCCCGTGGGGGCATACGGTTTCGCAGGCCCCGCATCCCACGCACTTACGCGGATCGAGTTCCAGAGTCGCCACATCGGGTATGTATCTGAACGATTTCATATCTTTCCTCCTTTTAAAAACCGGCGACGACCCAGAGAACGACCCCCGCCAAAAGCGCCGCGAGCTGCAACGGAATCGCCCGCCGCATCTCTTTTTCAACGCCCGATGGGGAGGTGAAGGGGGTCGCCCCTGTAAAATTCATGGCCAGATAGGAACTGATAGCACAGGTGATGAGCATCAAAGAGACAATCCCCATAATGCCCTCCTCTCCCCAAAACAGGATGGGAAAGGACGTTCCGGTCAAAAGTCCGGCCATCGCTCCTTTCATGGAAAACGACACCCCATGAAGATAGGGCAAAAAAGCCGGTGTCACGACGGCCCCGGATAGGATCCCCATGACAATGGAGAGAAGAGAGAGGGGCCACCTCTCCCAAAGGGCCTTGAAAGAGATCCCCTGCTGGTCGATGCCAGAGAGAACCAAGAGCAGAAGCGCGCACATGAGGGCGGGTTTCAGGGTCAGGGATAGCTCCACGGGGATTAGGAGCATCCGGTCCCAGACTCCAAACCGCACGGTGCGCATCTCTTTGTCCGCCCTCCTGCCGGAATCCAGAAATCGTCCAAGATCCTTAGCCCGCACAGGCCCCCATAGGATCTCGAATCCGGCCTCTTTTTTCACACGAAAGGCTGAGACACCCGACGCGCCGAGCTGGGGAAGGATGAGTTTCCGATGGGAGACCACTTTTTCTACGCCGCTTTCCCTGAGCCGCCTGATCAGTTCAGCAGTGCCGAACGTGCCTTTCCCTGCCGCGCACCAGACATTGACGCCCCTGGTGTCGAGAATCAGGATAAAGGCGTCCCTGCCAGAGAGAGATTCTCTTAGGTGATCGACGCTCAGTTTATAATTGGCGGTCACCACCACCGGGGAACCGGCATGGGGGGTCCCGACCGCATAGAGTCCCGGTGCGATCTGGTAATCGTTCCGTTTGATGTTCAGGCGGACCCCCATATTCAATAGAAAATCCCGGAGTGCAAGTCGGCTCTTCAGCCGGGGAATCTCTCCGGCAGGCGTATCGATAAAATCGGCCACTGCCGGAAGAATCGCGTAACCCGGCCTCTCAAAAGCCGATAGAGGAGAGCGATCGACATCATGGCCGCTTCCGCAGCAGGAGGCGCTTTTCGGGACGTCCGGCATCTGGTCCATGAGGGCTATCCCCTGTTGCGGCGAATGACATTCGCACGGGGAGCCCTGTAAAGAGCCATCTATTTTTAAACTCATATGATTCATGGGGTATCGATTCCTTTTTTTCTGTAAAACATAGAGTCATTAATTCTCCCTGTCAACCAGGGCCAGGTAAAATCACACGCACCCACTGGTTGCGCACTTGAAAAAATAAATGATTACCGGTATCAAGAAAGAAACACAACTGATCATGCATTCAAGGATAAGGTGACTGGTATGCCGATTTATGAATTCTACTGCGACGCGTGTAACACCCTGTTCAATTTCTTCTCAAAAACCATCAACACATCGAAACTCCCCGACTGCCCCAAATGCGGACGAAAAGAACTGGAGCGTCAGATGTCCCGATTCGCCGTCACTGGTAAAGCCACGGAAGATACCGGCATGGATGAGCTCCCCATGGATGAACGAAAAATGGAAAGAGCCATGGAGGTGATCGCCAGGGAGGCGGACAAGATCAACGAGGAGGACCCCCGGCAGGCGGCGAATCTGATGCGGCGGCTCTCGGATCTAACCGGTCTTGAGATGGGAGCCGGTATGAACGAGGCCTTGAAACGGCTTGAAAACGGAGACGACCCGGAGCAGATCGAGGCCGAGATGGGAAGCCTTCTGGAGGGAGAGGAACCCTTCATTGTTCCGGAAAAGAAAAAGGGCGGGGGCAAACAGACCACTCGACCCTTTAAGGATGAGACCCTCTACGATCTTTGACCCACGATGTGCGTGATGGCCTCGAAGGCGGCCTTGAAACCGAAGATTGCGGGCATATAGGAGATGGTTCCAATGACCGGTGTTTTTTTTATCTGCCGCCCCGAAGGGCCTTCCGTGTCCATGGCGACCTTCTTCATGATCGGTTTCTCTGTTGAATAGACGCATCTCACGCCCGTGAAGATGTTTCGTCTGTGAAGCCGTATCCGGACGAACCGGGCTAGGGGGCAGGTGTGGGTTTCCGAAAGATCCCCGGTGGTGATGGCGTTGGCGTCCATCCTTCCCCCGGCCCCCATGCTCGACACCACATGGATGTTGGCCTCATGGGCGTTGGCGATGAGGTGGACTTTGGCGGAAAGGGAGTCGATGGCGTCGATCAGTACATCGGTCCGTCGGGAAAGAATGACCGGATTGGTGGTTTCATCGATAAAGCAGTTCATGAGGGTCAGATCGCATGAGGGATGGATGTCGATGAGACGCCTTCTGGCCGCCTCGATCTTTGGCGCGCCAAGGGTCGATTCAAGGGCGAAGAGCTGGCGATTCAAGTTGCTTTCCGAAACCACATCGAAATCCACGAGGGTCAAGTGGCCGACACCCGCCCGGAGAAGGGCTTCCACGGCATAGGAGCCGACGCCTCCCAGACCGCAGACGGTCACATGGGCGTCTCTCAATTTTTCAATAGACTCTTTTCCCAAAAGAAGCGTTGTCCGCTCAAAACGCATGAGAAGAGTCCCCCGCGTTTCCATGGCAGAAACGGCCATAAACCCGCATGCTGTTTTCATAGGTGATCCGAGCGATGGTCTCCTCAGGCTCGCCGCGCTTTTCAGAAACCGCCGCAAGAACATACCGGATAAAAGCCGGCTCGTTTAATGGCCCATCGGCTCCCAGGGGGAGGATATCCGGCGAATCGGTTTCAAGAAGAAGCCGATCCAAAGAGACCTGTGTCAAGGCGGCGGAGACCCGTTTGTTCTGGGGTTTGGTGATGGAGCCTGCAAATGAAATGAACGCGCCCAAATTCTCATACACCTTCACCATCTCTCCGGAGCCTGAATAGGCATGGATCACCCCGTAAAAGGGGAGCCCTCCCTCCCTTTCGAGAATATCCGCCATCAGGGCCCAGGCTTTTCTGCAATGAAGGGAAACAGGAACCCGGTATTTCTTGGCGAGTCTTAGCTGGGCGATGAAAACGGTTTCCTGGTCCTCCGCATCGTAGTCGTCCACCATCCGGTCCAGACCGATTTCTCCAACGCTGGCGCCGGTTTCCGCGATCAATTTTTCAAGGGTGTATAGCCAGGAAGGCGTCCGGGTTTTGATAAACCACGGGTGAAGGCCATAGGCCGGACAGATAGCGGCGAATTTCCGGGACAAATGGGTTAATGGACCCCAATCCCCTTCATGAACGCCGCAGCTCACGATCCGGTCGACGCCATTGTTTTGAGCCCGGTGGATGACCTGATCGACAATCGCTTCAAGACGCGTGTCTTGCAAGTGGGTATGAACATCAAAAAGGCGCATGAATGGATGCCTTTTGTACGCATGAATTCATGGCGGTCAATTGGATAGGGGTGTCATAGCGTCACTCTTGAACCAGATACTCTTTGGCGCTCTCCATGTCGGTGCATATTCTAATATCCCTGCCGGTCAAGGCCATCATGATGTTGTGAATCGATTTTTTAAAACCGCTGACCCCCACCACGGCGCTTCTTTTCACATAGGGTTTGTTATGCTCAACCATTTCGGTGAACAGATCGCTCAACTCCTTTTCAAGGTAGATACTGGTCACATCTGAAAGGACCAATGCGGATTTCTCCGGCTGCTGACGCATTAACGCCATCAATTCCTCAAGCAAGTCCACGATATCCTGCCGTTGCTCTTTTCGCCGGTAAAGAGAGTAGTTGACAAAAAAAATCTCTTTTCCCTTGTGGGTGATCTTTTCAATTTTATTCATGGTAGGAGTTCCTTCAATACCCGTGTAGCACCTCACGGGGATGATATCATTGAATGCGATGGTTGCCGTCGATTCTAATCAGGAGCTTCGTAAGCCGACCTGTAAAGAGTAAACCAATTAACGGGGCTTTGTCAATGGTCATTTGACACGTGGATTCTCCCTCTCGGCGTCAGCCTTGAGATAGGGCCGGCCTTTCTTGTCAAGCCGGACATATCCCCGGACCTCGATCTTTTTGCCGATATCGGGGGAGCTTCTTTTGCTGTCAAGCGACCTGGGAACGGGACCGCTCACATAGATGCACGATCCATCATCCGCGAGCATCCAGTCACTTCTGGTTTCAGGAGGGGGATATTTGCACGGACCCTGCCATCCCCTAAATATTCCTCTGACGGTGATCTTCTTTCCCGCGAGTGAGGCGGACTCTTTCAGTAGATCCGCCACGGACAGAGTCGCTACCGATTGATCCGAGCGAATCCCCTGCTCCTTTTTCTCCACGGTTTGAAGGCGCTTAGGTCCAGATGCGCCGGAAGTCACACATGCGGGCGATGCGATAATGATCACGGCCATGACTATATAGGAATAGACCCATTGACGACGTTCTGGCTCCATTGGCGACACGCTCCCTCCTTTTCCCGTTTCAACGATTACCGGATTTCCTCATTCACCTGCTTCATTTTTTCCTTCAGGCGCATCGTGTCGCCGCTGTTGATAACGCTCTTTTTCCGGTTCATTTTTTTCAGTTTCGATGGATTAAACCGGATCGAAATGGTTTTTTCCGCAATGTCCGTCGAATAGGAGACGGACTCCAGGGAGAGGCCGGCTGCCGGCGTAGCGCGGGTCAAGGTACAGGGAATCCACCAATCTGAGTAAGCGCCGTTGATCACGTTCAGGATCTCATTGTTGTCCTCATACCATGCTTCCGGAGCAGGACCATTCAAACTCATCAGACGAGCGTCTATTAAAACGAAATCCGTATACCCTTCCTCAGGGTCGTAGAGATAAAGATAGGCGGTGGTCCATCCAGCCGGAATAGAACCATCGCTGTAATATTGGACCAGAACATCATAGTCACCGGTCTCGACCATTTCAGCCGCGGCGTAATATTCGATGGATGACCCTGAAAAGGCCGAATCCTCGGATAGAAACCCGTTGGGAGAAGAGGCCCCGATATAAGGCGCGGCAAAGGTCCCGTCCGGCTCCCAGACGAGCAGGTCAAGATCCGCATCCGTATCCCATTCAAGCCAGATGATGAAATTGCCGGGCTTGGTTTCAAGGGAACTGACCCCATCTCCCTCGTCGCCGGTGATCAACTGATTGATAAATCCCCCCCAGGAACTATCGGAAAGGCTTTTTGACTGATTGATCGCCAAAAGGCCATATTGGGTCAGATCTTCATCCGTGACCTGATCCCGTTTGGGGAGATAGATGGAGAGCCCCGTGGAGCGTGATATGGGTTCACCGGCGTTGGGGCTGTAGATTACATTGCTGACAATCATCGTAGATAACAGACTCTTGGCCCCGCTAATTTTTTCCTTCAACGATTCGTTGGCGCTCCTTGCCCAAAGATGGTCCAAAAAATCCCCGATATCGTGATTTTCAGGGTAGGCATATTGAACGGAAAGATCCCTTGCGCTCTGAATATTGGGCCGTTCCGTGCCGATCGATTCGTTCATGGATACGGCAAGGCCGGATATGGCGTCATGAAGGGCCGTCACATGGGACATATCCACGGCGGACTTGGTCACGCTGGTCCTGTTCTGAAGTTCATAAAAAGTCTTAAACTCCGTGGTGATTGTCTGGCACAGGGTAAGGGCGCTCATTCCGGCGTTGTCGGCCAATTTCCTTAAAATGGTATGGTAGGGATCTCCCTCGCCCGGTTCCACCTCTTCGGAGAAGACCATGTAATCGGCCAATCCATTGAACTCGTAGGCCACTTCATACATGGCCATGAGACACGCATCAAAATTGATGAGATCGAAATGGAGCCCTCCAGCTTCGACCCCATCCGCGATATCCGGAAGGGACATGAAACTCCCTGAAGTTGCGTCTTCAAGGGCGCCCCGGATCGCGCCACGACGCATGCGATCGGCTTTCCATCCAGCCCCATGGTCCCAGAGCACCAGGGCGTAATGGTCGGCGGGATAGGTGGTTTTCGCCCAAGTGATGAATTCGCTCAGGGTCGTCTTATCCCCCATATTCTTGTTCCCGACATCCTTCAGGGAACTCGAAATCTCATTTTCGTTGCTATCCTTGGCAATGCTTCCCCGAAGGGTGTTTGCAGGAAGCCCCTTTGAATATTGCTGGCTGAATTCCACCTGAACAACGATGTTGAGGGCGTCGCTCGACCCCACCTGCTCCATTTCATTGATATCACCGTAGGCTGCGGAAGAGAGGTTATTATCTCCCGCCATATAGACCATGTAGGTCCATGCTTTTTTAGAAGAGGGTTTATCATTTCCACCACCACCACCGCCGCCCCCGCATCCCTGAATGATTACGAGTAGTGCCGACAGGAGGCCGATCCCTCCCAGGACCATCGACCCTTTTTTGTCCGGTGCTATTTTTTTTGCCATTGAGACCCCATTTTTTTTGATTTTATAAGGCGGTTTTAGTAAGAAAAGAATGTCGCATCATATATATTTTCTCAGCCCAAGTCAATTCATTGAATAAGTGGAAATGATAAAAAACGGCTTCATCGGTGCGACTTTTTTTGTATTTTCTATGATTGACCCATTGATAACACTGTTAAAAGGATGGGTTTTGAATGAAAAAAAAGCCCTCAGGGGCCATCCATGCAGCCCCTCTTTTCATTGGCGCAGTCGCGCTGATCTTAGGCGTCCTGATCTATCAGATAGACCGTCCCGCAGGAAGCACCTATTTCTTGAACCGGCTTCCTTTTCCGCTTTTCTCCGATTTCAATGCCCCAGGCGCTCTTGGCCGGGCCGGCCAGATCCTTCCCGGTTTCATCCATGTTTTTTCGTTCAGCCTAATCACGGCGGGACTCTTCGCTTCAGAGAGAAAAGGGAGTCTGATCGCCTGCCTTTTCTGGTTTGGCATCAACGCCCTGTTTGAAACCGGCCAGAAATTCGGCAAAACCCTCTCCGTTTTTATTCCTCAATGGTGCGATGGTATTCCCTATCTGGAAAGCATCTCAAGCTACTTTTCTCGGGGAACCTTCGATTGGCTCGACCTTCTGGCCATGGCGGCAGGCGCTTTTTCCGCATGGGAACTTCTTACGATCATAGGACCCTCTTCAGGAAAAAGACGGGATTAAATCCAGATCCCCAGCTGGCCGCAGGCTGCATGGAGTTTTTCCCCTTTCCGCCATCTCTTTCTGACAAAAAGGCCTTTCTGTTCCAGATAAGAAGAAAAGGCATGGACCTCCTCATCCGAAGGCGCCGCAAATCGGTTCTCCCCCGTATCATTATAAGGGATCACATTGAGCCGGACAGGAAGCCCCTGAAGATATTCGGCGAGCATCTCCGCGTGATCCGGGGCGTCGTTCACCCCTTTGATCAGCACATAGGCGATGAAGAAAAAGCCATTCCGCCTTAATGGAAAACGGAGCAGAGCACTCCGGATCTCCGCCATGGAGTAACGGGCGTTGACCGGCATCAGAAACGAACGGATGGCGTCATTGGGCGCGTTCAGCGAGATGGCCAGATGGAGGTTGGTGAAGCCCGCTTCTCCCAATTGTCCGATAGCCTCCACCAGGCCCACCGTGGAGACTGTCATGTGACGGTGGGCGATATCAAACCCTTTCTGATCGGACAGGACAGCGATGGCTCTGATCAGGGCATCCAGGTTGTCCAAGGGTTCCCCCATTCCCATAAAGACAATGTTACGGATCTCTTTCTTTAGAGTGAACCGGGCCAGATAGACCTGGGAGACGATTTCACCCGCAGTCAAATGTCTTTTAAACCCCATTCGTCCGGTTTTGCAGAAGCGGCATGCCTGCCTGCACCCCACCTGGGTCGATACGCAGAGGGTATGATAGTGCTTCATGGGGATGATGACCGATTCGGTTTCAGAGCCATCTTCATAGGATGATATAAACTTGATCACCCCCTCCTCTGAAACGCAATTCGATATATAGGCCCCTGGAAAGGAGAGATCCACGGATAGTTGCGTGGCCAGATGCGGGGATTTTGTGAATTCGGGGAGATTGGAGAGCAGCCCCTCCGCGCCCTTCCTGAAGATGTGCCGGTACACCGCGGAGGCATGGTAACTCCCTTTACCATATCGATCTCCAAATGCGGCCGCCAGTTCAGGGGCCGTCATTTCGAAAACAGGAATGGGGGAACCGGATCGCATGAATTAGGAACCATCTCCTGAAAAACAGGAGAAATCAAATCTCTCCCAGGGTTTTAGGGTTGCTTGAAAAGAGCCATGACGTTTTTATGGGACGCATTCGCCTGGGCCGTCGCAAAGATCCGCGCCTTGGTGAGCATGTCAAGCTGCGCCATGTTCATGGACTCTTCCGCATAATCAATGTCCCGGATGGTGGATTCGGACTCATAGAGATTGATCTGGGAACTTTGAAGGTTGTTGAT
This sequence comes from Desulfobacterales bacterium, assembly GCA_020056645.1. Lineage (GTDB taxonomy): Bacteria > Desulfobacterota > Desulfobacteria > Desulfobacterales > JAHIVH01 > JAHIVH01. The sequence goes on along the minus strand of JAGVHJ010000202.1, from coordinate 5,804 downwards.
CGTCGATGTCAGTTGGTTCTCGGTGGAGCCGATAGAAGAACGGAGGGCATCCACCTGCCCCAGGGCCGCGTCCGCAATTTCGATCGCCTTCTGGGCACCCTCAAAAGTGGTCACATCGATATCGGAAAGAGATCCTGTCTCTGTGGTCCCAAGACTCCCCGAATCGGCCGGCCCGATGGAGATCCCCACGGTTTCATTGGGATTCGCCCCCACCTGGAACTGTTTGTCTGTGAACTCGCCGGAGAGGAGCTTTTGACCATTAAAGGAGGTGGTTTCGGCGATTCTATCCAAGGCTTCCAGGGAGTGTTCAATATCCGATTGAATGGCCTGTCTGCTTTGAGGGGATTGGGCGTCACTCGCGGCCTGTATCGATTTGGTTTTAATGGTGTTGATGATGTTCACGGCCTCTTCCAGGGCCCCGTCCGCGATCTGCGTGACGGAAATCGCGTCATTGGCGTTTCTAATGCCCTGGCCCATGCCTGTCGCCTGACTGTTCAAGCTGTCGGCGATGGTCATTCCCGAGGCGTCATCTGCGGATTTGTTGATTCGTTGTCCCGTTGAGATCCGGTTGATGGAATCCGTGTAAGAGGTATATGCCTTGCCCAATTGCCGGGCCGCATTCATTCCGGACAGGTTTGAATTAATGTTCATGGGCTCTTTCCTCCTTGTTGATTCATAAAAAAATCTCTGGCGTTCCATTGGCCGATCAATAAGTATGTAGCAATTTTCGTGCAACCATATTTGAATTTTAATATAATTAAATTCAAATAGTTATAAATATATTGTCCAAGAGAAGCCGCCTTTGTGCCATTTTTTGTCAACACCTGTGCCAAAATAAAGACAAATTCTAACAACCGGCTATTCGAGTGATATCCCCCACTCGGTTTGGATGAGAGGGGGGGCATAAAAAACTTTACTTCGTTCCACGGACCACTCGATCATGGAGAGTTCTTTTGCCGCCTCCGTACATAAAAACCGGGGGTCCGGCCGGACGCCGATCCGCCCCAGGTCAAGCCTGTCTGCATCCCAGCAGGTTTGCACGGTCACCTCTCCTTCGGTCATGCCGTCTGTGTGGTGAACACACGCATAAAACAGCAGGTCGAACTGATGAGTGGAAAGCTGAACCAGCCCGCCCCTGAAACCAGAAAGAAGCTCGGCCCCTCGTTGTCCATGCCCGTCATCCCGCCGCTCGTTTTCCCGTCTCGAATCGTGAAAAAGGGCGAACAAACGCACCACTTCTTGATCCGCGCCTGTTTTACCGGCAAGCTTAAGCCCCCCTTCCCACACCCGGGCCCAGTGGGAGAGGCCATGACGTCCGAACCGGGGAAGCCTGTACTGGGCGACTATCTCTTTTGCTATCGCTGAATAATCCATTGATGATCCATCCGCCTTCCTATGCAATTTACCGATCTATCTCCATCGACTCAGGCTCAACCGCTTTTGGGGAAAAAAATAGAAAAAAGCGTCCCGCTCCCATTTTTACAGCCGTGATCGGAAGACTGCATGGCGCACAGGCTGATTCTTCCCGGACACACAGTGCTTTCCAGAGGCAGCCGTGAGCATCGGACCGAACTCATGTTCAGGATAAAGTGGTAACGCTCGGAAAATATTTTCATCCTGAGGAGATCCGCGCCCTTGCCCCCTGCATTGAAGTCATAGGGCCGTTTTGTCGAATAATAGAGGGTGTCCTGGGTGGTGAAAAAACCTTCAAATATCCGTTTCCTGGCCTCTTCGATAATCCCCACCCCATGATCTTCCACAACAAGAAGAACTCCGCCCGGCAGTGATTTTAATGAAATAGCGATATCGCCCTCATCCGGTGTGTTCTCAATGGCGTTTTTGATGAGACCGTCCACAATTTTCCGGGTCGCCTCACCTGGCAGGGCCAAGGAGACCACCGGATCGAATTGGGAAGTGATTCGAACCGACCGGTGGGAGGCCTGGGAAAGGGCGAATCCGATCCGGTCCTGAAGAAAAGCGTCCAGGGCGATCGGCTTGATCTCATCCTCAACCGGTCCGAAATAAGCGTTTATCTGGTCCCTGACCGATTTCAAAACGGTTTTAACCACTCCGGCCCTTTCCAGGGCCACTCCCAGATAATCCGAACAGGAGTTCACCATGGCGTGAATGAGACCATAGGCGGCGGGCCGCGTGTTGTGCATGATATCCGCAACCTCTTTTTGAATCTCCACAATCCGGTTGAGATTCCGGTCGGCGATATCCATGGTCGACCGCCAGGCATCGTCCGGCAGACTCTTCAGTTCGTGCCCGAGGAGCTCCATGACACCGGTCAGGGTGGATACAGGGGTTCTCAGCTCATGGGAGAGATGGTTGATGGCCTTATCCTTGGCCCGGTTCAGGCTCTTCACTTCGAGAAAAGCCTTTTTCAGAGCCTCGGAAATGCTGGCGTTTTCGATAGAGAGAGCCACGGTGCTTGCAATCATGTTCAGGAGCCTGGTATCCGCTTCCACAAACTCCCCGTACTTTTTATTAACCGCCGCAAGGGCGCCGATGATATCGGTTTTGCCGGTCAACGGCACTTCAATCAGATTTCTGGTATGGTAGCCGAGTTTCACATCCCGCTGGGGGAATGCGTTATTTTCACTGGCCGTGTCATTGATAATGACCGACTCCCCGGTCTCAACGACTTGTCCCGCGACGATCTGCTTGATGGAAAACCGGACCTGTTTCACCTTTGCGCCGAGATGAGGATCGTCGTAAGCGGCCCCCTTAAAATAGAGATCCCCGGTCTCTTCATCCTTCAGAATCACCAGGGCCCCTTCGGTTCCCAGAAGATCCTTTATTTCCCGGCTGATATAATCAAGGAGGGGCTCCAGATCACGAAATCCCGGAAGGGCCGTGCTGATCCGGAGCATGGCCTCGTTATCCCTATGGAGCCGCTTCTCCAGGGTAATATCCCTTAGAATAACGAGCTGGCCGGAAGGTTCATTCTTCGAATTTAAAAATGTGGCCGCACGGAGAACCACATCGACCCGTTTTCCGTCCCGCGTCATCCATTGGATCTCCTGCCGTTTCAATCCTTCTTTTTTATTGAGGGTCGAAATATCTTCCCTATACAAGGTTTCCATCCCCTGGGGACTGAAGGGCAACTTCTTGTCTTGCGCATCTTGGAGGGTCCACCCAAAGGTGTTGGTGAAGGAGGCGTTGACATAGACCGGATTCCATTTGAGGTCGTAGACCACAATCGGGTAAGGTGAAAAATCAAGGAGCGACCGGTATCGATTTTCCGACTGTTTTAGCTTCTGTTCGGCCTTTTTCCGGTCCGAAATGTCCTGTAGTGTTTCAATTGCGCCGATGATATGGCCCTTTTCGTTCTTCAAAGGGGTGGCTGTAAAAAAGAGCCATTTGCCATTTTCCCCCAGGGCCTCGAAAAATCCTTCGGCTTCATACGCCCCGGAAATCACCTGGGAGTGCTGGTAATACTCCTTGTAATATTTCCGGATAACCGCTTCCGACGCGCCCTCCACAAGGAGATCGGCCATGACGGGACGTTTCTCCTTGTAAAAGGCTTGCCATTGATTCCGGGTTCCCACGATCCGAGCCGAAGGAATTCCCGTTAGCTCCTCCAGGGCTTTGTTATAATGGGTGACCACATGATTGGCGTCTATAACAAAGGCTGGAATGGAGCTTTCCCTGAAAATCTGAAAGAGAAGATCCTGATTTTTTTTCAGCGTATCGAGTTCATCCTGCGTGTTCATTTGCATGGAGTCCATCCGGAATCACCGTAAGGCGGTTATTTTGAAGGCAGGCTATGAATGAACATAAATGATCTTGCCGTCCGCAGATGGATCAGGGCCACCATCCCTCTCCACCACAAACGTCTGAACGATATGGAAAAGATCATTCACGCTAAAAGGTTTTGCAAGAAAGGCGTCCGCTCCTGTATCTGCGGCTATCTTTTCGTTCGCGGGATTTCCGGACATGAGGATGCAGATTCTCTGCGGGAATCGTTTTTTGATTCTTGATACCAGTTCAAATCCCGTCATTTCGGCCATTTCAGCGTCTGAGATAACAATATCGGCGCTTTCCGGCTCTTCAAGATAACTCCAGGCCGCGCAGGCGTTTTCAAACTGAACGATATCCCTGTTCACACAATACATCAATGCATTGACGACAAATCCCCGATAGGGATCATCGTCGTCAACGACGGCTATTTTAACATTTGAAATAATGGTTTAACCTCAGGCGACTTTCAGAAAGTCCATATTCAGTTTATTGCTGTTGAAACTGATAGCCTCACAGATATAGTCCGCATTCTCCTTGAGCGCCCGGTCCCGATAATGGCCCATGGGGTTCCCGTCGGCGACACCCCGGATCATGACCGTGAGAAGCTTGACACGCTGGAAAAAAAGATGGTCGAGCATGATTTCACCGTTAGACTCATGGTATGTCCTGAAGTTATTGATCCGTCCGCCCCAATCCACAACTCCTTTCGCAACCTGGAGTGCGTTTTCGATCAGGGAGGTTTTCCGGAATTCGCCCATGGGATATCCTTCCAGATAGGCGTAGGCCATGACAATCAGCAGCTTCAACCGCAGGAAAAAAATATCCTGAAGCTCCATCTCACGCATTTCCGATTGTTTCGCCCCAAGACGGACCATCCGTTCTCCTTTGGTGTTGAATGGTGAAAATTACCCCAAGCAGCACCTCCAAGTCAAGGAAAGAATCTCATCGGGTTTTCCATCTGGTCAAAAAACGTTTTTCTTTCTACAATGAAACCGCTTATATTTACAAAGAGATCTCAGGTGTGTTATAAAACAAAAGCATCAGGGAAACCGAACGCTTCAACGACAACCTGGAGAAAAAAAAGGGCGTGACACCCTTTTCACCGCCTTCCACTGGAGACAGAAGAAAAGAAAAATGGTATTTCTGGCATCCATGCTTTCCGCATATATCGTTCACAACTGGTATGAAACCGGTATGATCTACGCCATTATCATTGGGATAGCCGCCGAAATCATCTATCTTTCCTATACGTATAGGATCATTCGACAATCCGAACAAAATATCCGAGAAAAATACAATCGGATCATCAGCGCCTACAGAGAACGAGAACTGATTTACGAAAAGCAGATGCTGGAAAACGAACAAAGAATCAAAAAACTTAAAGAAAAAAATATCGAGCGGGAAAAAATGATTGAAAAAACCATGATACCGGCTGCACTCGCGGAGAAACCCCTGCTTGCCGAAAAAGAGAAAAAATCTTGACGCAGCCCACTTGCTTTTATCTCAATCAGGTCATTCCCATCTGCTTCTCAAGCTCTTTAATCTCCTTTATCAGCCGATTCCTCTCCTCTTCGTTCAACCGGCCATTTTCAAGCCTTCGCCTCAACGCCAGGAGAATCATCTCCTCCCTATATTCCGAACATGTATATAAGGGTTTACCCATACTCAAACTCCCTCGTTAATAATCATCCGGTCACGACGCCTTTTTCTTTAGTTCATACACATCTTCAACCGATATTTCAAGCGCCAAGCATCATGACCGGCCCTGATCCCACCCGAGAAGATCATTGCAAAATAGATGATAGCGCCGGATACGATCAAACGGTATTTTGGTATCAAAGCCATAAATTTAAGACGCACATAAATTCTAATTAAATTGTAACTATTCAGTATGGCCTTGTTTCAGTGGCAAAAAGGCCCTTTTGTGAAGTGACATTTATTTTTTTTCGGATGAGAGATTCGAAGGCTTTTGGCGTTAAAACGGGCAAACGGTTTGAGGCCTTCAGGCCTTTGTTTTCGCCAGTTCAGCAAAAAGCCAAGAAGCTCCCGAAAAAAAT
>JAGVHJ010000441.1 GCA_020056645.1 Desulfobacterales bacterium | reverse complement strand
CGATTCTCTACACCTCGAAAGCCTTAAAACGAAGCGAAACCACCTACCGGGAAGATAGACTCGACACCTATTTCAGGGAGCTCGAAACCCTTTTTTCAGGCCATCCCACTTCGGATGCTCTGTCAAGCATCCAGATGTTCTCTTCAAAAACCATCGCCCACTCCCTGAAGCAAAAACAGAGTGCGCCTCTTCATCCCTTTTTCGATCTCTGCGATTCCTTTGAAACCGCCGAAAAAGCATTCCTGATCCGAATAAAAATCCAATTCGAACGCTTTTTTAAGGAAGAACTTCTCTCCCGGAAACGATCCATGAACATTCAATCGTTCGACGACCTTCTAACACACGTTTGGGAGATCCTTAAAAAAGATCCAGGCGCGGCCCTCTGTCAGGCCGTAAAGGAGAAGCACCGCGCCATCCTTATAGACGAATTTCAGGACACGGACACCCTTCAATACCGGATTTTCGACACCCTATTCGGCGGGCCGAACGCCCTCTTTTTCATGATCGGAGACCCCAAACAGTCGATCTACGGGTTCCGGGGGGCCGATATTTTCTCCTATATTAACGCCGTCCAAAAGACGGGCCCGGCATGCACCCACACCTTGGACGAAAACTTCCGGTCCGAGACAACGCTTGTGGAGGCGGTGAACTCGCTTTTCACCCATGTGAAGAACCCATTCGCCCTGGGCCATGAGATCGAATTCAACCCGGTGAAACCATCGGAGCAGAGCAAAGGAAACAAAAAGCCCCTTCTTATCGATGGGGAGCGGGTGAAGGGACTCGCTATCTCTCTTTTCATGGAAAAACCATCGGACGGAAACAGGGTCTCCTTGTCCAAAGAGAAGGCATCCCTTTGGGGGGAGGCCTTTTTGGCCCATGAGATCAAGCGGCTTTTAACCCTTTCCGCCGAAGGCCGCGCGACACTTGGCGGCGCGAAGATCTCTCCCTCCGATATCGCCATCCTCGTCACGCGAAATCAGGATGCGCTGGAAGTAAAGGAGGTGCTTGGAAGAGCGGGAATCCCTTCGGTTGTCACCAAGGCAGGGAGCGTTTTTCATACAAAAGAGGCTACGGAGATCCTCTGCTTTTTACTAGCCGCAGGCTCCCCCGGAGATTTAAGGCGGATCAACGGGGCGCTATGCCTCGACATGATCGGCTTTTCCGCATCAAATTTTCAAGGATTCATGGAAGATGAGACCCAAGAAGAGATCTATGACGCCCACCTGAAACGGTTTCACCATTACCACAACCTGTGGCGTGAGAAAGGATTTATCCGGATGTTCCGGGAGGCCCTCGCCGATTATTCCATCCGGGAAACCCTCTTGAAATTCCCCGATGGCGAAAGGCGGCTCGGCAACCTGCTGCAGCTCGTTGAATTGATTCATACCGCTTCCCTGGAGAAGCATCTGGGCATGAACGGCGTGATCCAGTGGCTTTCCGAAACCCGCCTATCATTGGAAGAAAATGAGGCGGAAGAGCTTCGCCTGGAGCACGACAAGGCGGCGGTTCAGATTCTAACGGTATTTAAAAGCAAGGGACTTCAATTCCCCATCGTCTTCTGCCCGTTCATGTGGCGATCCGGCGCTCTTATCAAGCCATCGGATCAAAAACATCTGATCTATCACGATTCGAAAGGGGTCTATTTCCATATCGCCCCGGAACAGAGGGAAGAAGCCATTCTTGAAAAAGCGGTGACGGAACGTCTCTCCGAGCTTATGAGGCTCCTCTATGTAGGCCTGACCCGGGCACTCAACCGATGTTATTTGGTTACCGGGAATATCGGAAAATTTTCTCTCACCTCCCTCGACTATCTTTTCTCAGGGGGAGAAGAGAAAATGGAGGGATGGATCCACCGGATCTCCGAAAACATGAAACAGCGGGACGATGCGGTTTTTGAGGCGGCGGTGAACCGTTTTCACTCCTTCTCCCAGGAAATGATGGAAATCATTCGAATGGAGCCCCCCCCCGCCCTTCCCGATACAAAGGATATAGAGGCCGGGAGATGCGCCCTTTCTCTGAACAGGCGGGTAGCCTCCATCAGATTCAAATCGCCGCCCGTCATCACCAGCTATTCGGCCCTGATGGCCGGTGCTGACACGCTCACCCCATCGGACGAATCAAATCTGTTGAAAAGGGACGAAAAAAAAGACACTGCGGAGGAGAACCTCCTCTCTCCGGCCAGTGGATTTTTCGCCTTTCCCAGGGGTGCTATTCCCGGAACCTGCATCCACGAGATATTCGAGGCCATCGATTTCACATTCAATAAACCCGAAGAGGCCCGGCCCGTGATTCAAACCTGCCTGGAGCGGTATAACCTCTTGACCGGTGATACTGGCCTGGATCAGACAGAGCCGGTGCTTGAAATGATTAAAAACGTGATATCCGCACCCCTGAACCCCGAGACCCCCGATTTTTCTCTTGATAGAATTCCTCTATCGGACAGGATCAATGAAATGGCCTTTTACTACCCATTGAACCCGGATAGTTCTTTTATCCTTGAGTCGATCTATCCCCGCTTCGGAAGAAATGGCGGAGCTTCGGCGGCGGAAGGCGTCCCTGGCGACCGGCTCACCCTAAAGCCGGTTCAGGGCTTTATGCAGGGGTACATTGACCTTGTTTTCCGGTTCAGGAACCAATACTACATCATCGACTGGAAAACCAACCATCTGGGAAACACCTTCCAGGACTATCCGCCGGAAAGGCTGAGTGCCTATATGCGTCACGCCTTGTATGATCTTCAGTACCACATCTACACCCTGGCCCTCCATCTCTACTTGTCGCAAAGAGATCCCTCCTACCGGTACGATACCGGTTTCGGCGGCGTCTTTTACCTCTTTGTCCGGGGAGTGAGCCCCTCCCACCCGGCCTGCGGTATCTATTTTAACAAACCAGACCTTGATCTGATAGAAAAGATGAGCGCCATGTGCGTTCGCCCAGAAGGGAGATGACGACTCATGGAATGGATCACGGAAACCGCGCTTGCAAAACACCTGCGCCAGCAAGGGATGATCGACGCCATCGACCTGGCCTTCGCCGACTTTCTGATACGGCTCTCGGGGGAAAAAGGGAGGCCGGAACACCATTTGGCGTTTCTTCTCCTTTCCCATACGGTTCTCTCAGGAAAGCATGTGTGCCTTGATGTTGAAAGCGTGTCGGAAAAGAGAGTGGCGGAGGTGTTTCCCGATACTCCCTTCCTGAATACCGCCCCAATCTCTTCATTGACAACACCTCTTTTTTCCTCCTGGATCGAATCATTACGATCCTCTCCGGTGGTGGGTGTTTCCGGAGAGTATAACCCCGTCATTCTTTCGGAAAAAAAACAGCTCTACCTCTACCGGTTCCACGAATATGAAAAGTCCATTGCGGCCTCAATCATGAAGCGAGTGTCTCAATACTGCCTTCAAGATAGGCTGGTGAACCGCACCCTGCGCCTGAACTCTTTTTTTCCGAATCCGAAAACCGTTCCGGATTGGCAACGGGTGGCCGCCTATTCGGCCATCACCCATCCATTCACCGTCATTTCCGGAGGCCCCGGCACGGGAAAGACCCATACGGTGGCGGCGATCATGGGGATGCTTCTCGATGGAAATCCCCATTTGAAGATCTCTCTGTGCGCCCCCACGGGAAAAGCGGCGGCAAGGCTCCAAGAATCGATCCGGGCCGTCAAAACCCGCATGGCGGAGAGCGATCCCCTCTACGAAAAAATCCCTGAAAACGCATCGACCATTCATCGTCTCATCGGGATTCAAAAACAGCCCCCCTATTTCACGCACCACCAGGGGCATCCGCTTCCCACTGACATCCTGATCGTGGATGAGGCCTCCATGGTCTCCCTGTCGCTGCTCGCCAGGGTGTTTGACGCCCTTCCCGACCATGCCGGCGTCATCCTCATCGGCGACAAGAACCAGCTGGCGTCCGTAGAGGCGGGCGCCGTGTTCGGGGACATTTGCAGCCTTTCGAAGAAAACTCTTTTTTCCCAAAAATTTGTAGACAGATATCATGAAGAGACCGGTGAACGGCTCTCTTTGCCAGAGCCCCCGTCCGCCCCATCCCCCCTTGACGATTGCGTTGTGGAGCTCACCTACAGTTACCGGTTTGAAAAGCGGCCTGAAATCGGAGCCTTAAGCAGGTGTGTTCTCGAGGGAGACGAAAAAGGGGTCTTTGATCTTTTGCAAAACAAGGAGTCCGCCGCCGTCGTTTACCGTGAACTCTCTTCCTTTACCCGGCCTGAAGAGGGGATAGGCCCTATGATGGCAACTTATTTTCACCAGATCATTTCAGCCCCCTCTGTGGCGGAGGCCTTTGCCCGCTTAGAGCGCTTCCGGATATTATGTTCCCGGAGGAACGGCGAGTGGGGAGTGCTTGGCCTCAACCAGACGGTGGAAGCGCTCCTTGCCAAAAACCACTCTATCGATCCGACAAACCGCTTTTACAAGGGCCGCCCCATCCTCATTCTTCAAAACGATTACGGTCTGGGGCTATACAATGGTGATGTGGGACTTGTCTGGGAGGATGCGACGGGTGTTGAAAAAGTCTTTTTCCCTAGTCCAGACAACCGATTCCGTGCGGTTGTTCCCGCACGACTGCCCGACCATGAAACCGTTTTCGCCATGACCATCCACAAATCCCAGGGATCCGAGTTCGACTCGGTCCTCATGATACTCCCCAAGGGCGCGGAGAGGCTCCTATCACGGGAGCTGGTCTATACGGGAATGACGCGGGCCAGAGATAAAATTGAAGTGTGGGCCGACCGCGACGCGCTTGAACGGGCCATCCTGACCCCCGTAGAACGGTGGTCCGGTCTGGCCGCCTATTTCTCCTCTGGCCTGGGTCAATAGGTTACAAATCGCTGGTTATCCGCATTTGATAATCGAGGACCTTGTTTTTCCGACAAGATCGGCGATCGAGATGGCGTCCAGACGCTCGAACATGGCCCTGCTAGCCTCCAGCCAGACCCATCGGGAGAGGCAATCTCCAGCCTTGTTGCATATGCCGCAAAGTTTTTCGTCCTCTTCGGTGCAATCGGTGATAGAGGTGCTTCCCTCAAGGGATCGAACGATATCTCCCACGGAAATTTCATTCAGGGGCTTGGCCAGCATATGACCGCCAAAGGGACCTCGATGGCTATTGATAAAGCCATCTTTTTTAAGTCTGCCTATAAGCTGCTCCAGATATTTGAGGGAAATATTCTGCCGTTTGGCAACGTCGCTCAGTGGCACGGGACCCTCTTTTCCATAAATAGCCAAGTCAAGCATGAGACGGGTGCCATATCTGCTCTTCGTTGTAAGACGCATGTATTTATTTCCCGATATAGTCATGTCAGCATTCAAGGTGCTCGTTTACGATCCCCCCCTTTAACACAGACGGTTATCTATTTCAATGTATCAGATAGCGGCTTCAATGACGGAGGCAGGCGGCTTTTCCTTTGGGAGCCAGATGTGAAAAGAGGTCCCTTTGCCAAGCGTTGATTCGACAAGAATCTCTCCTCCATGCTGGCTGATCACCCGGTTGGCGATAAATAGTCCCAGGCCTGTTCCTTGGGAGCCTTTGGAGGTGAAAAAAAGGGTGAACATCTTTTCGCGGGTTTCCCGGTCCATTCCCATTCCGTTATCGGTGATCGAGATGCCGAGGCCTGGCCGCTGCCCATCCTCCCTTGAT
>JAGVHJ010000073.1 GCA_020056645.1 Desulfobacterales bacterium | reverse complement strand
GGGCAAACGGTTTGAGGCCCTTGGGCCTTTGTTTTCGCCAGTTCAGCAAAAAGCCAAGAAGCTCCCGAAAAAAATAGGGAACGAACAAAACGGGCTTTGCGCCATCTTGATGAATAGTTACCTTTTATTTTGCAATTATCTTCTCGAATAATCCTCATCCTGGCCTGGTGACGATCCCTATTGATCGAACCGCTTTTCATATGATATGGCTGAAGCGGCAGGATCGTCTTTCTAAATGAGACGTTCCCCGGGAATAATGCTTATTTCATTCATACGGGTCATCGAACCGGAACAGGAGAGGAGAGAGATGGCAACTGGAGCCTGCGGCATCAATTGTGACGTTTGCAAGTTAAACCATCTGAAGATATGCACCACCTGCGGGGATGGTCTGAGCAATGAGGGCGGTATCAAGGCGGAGATTCAGATCAATCTATTTGGCAGGGCCTGCCCGATCCTTGAGTGCGCAAGACTGAACCATATCAGGTATTGCATGGGCGACTGTGATGCTTTCCCTTGTGAAAACTTTAAAAACGGCCCCTATCCATACGGGCCTGGATTTCTCGCCATGCAGGAACGACGGCGAAAAGAGCTGCGGGAGAACCCGCTGGAGGATACGTTGACGTTCACCGTCTCTCCCGGATATTGGGAAAAAGTAAAAGAGAAAGACCTGAAGACCCTCTGCGAACATGCGCTGGTCCTTCCCTATCAAGGGAGGGGTTTCCAGATTCGCTTTCTGAACGAAGATATTCTCGTAGACACGGAGGAGAAAACACTTTTTAGGATCACCCCTGAGAAGCTGATTAAAATAGAAGCTCCGGTAAAAGAGCTTTTGATATTGATCTATCTGATCAACGCATCCACGATTCCTTTTTCCAGGAAGATGGTGGGAATCGAACAGCTTAAAAACGCCCATTTCTTTCAAGGCCCCCACGCTATCAGAAAAGATCATATCCTGGATCGTTTCGGAAATGACCTCAAGGGGTTCATGGAAGCGGGGAACCGCATAGACGGGAAACCCATCAACATGGCGGACGTGGCCTTCATGTTTTTTCCGCTGCCAAAGGTGCCTGTTTATTATCTTCTCTGGCAGGGGGACAACGAATTCCCGCCTCGGATCTCTATCCTATTTGACCACTCCATAGAAAACTATTTTCCGGCGGACGCCATATGGGGACTGGTTCATGTGGTTTCCCGCGCATTGCTGGAAAAGGAGCCGCCACGGAATGACCATTCATCATCATAAGGAATTGTTGAAAAGTGATTATCAATCTCGAAGAGATACTTGAAAACGGGCTCTCCCTCACACTGACTGAAAATCCGGAGATATTTCCCGTATTGGTTGAAATGAGAGAGGCCGGAGAACTGCATGCGGTCAATCCGGTGACCATAGCCCTCAAGGCAATCCGGGTGAGAGATCTGGTTGAAATAGAGGGAATCATAGAAACCGCCTTCGGCCTTTCATGCAGCCGTTGTCTCGCCGATTTCCTGCTTTCCGTGAAAACCGATTTCACCCTGACATTCACAAAAAAAATATCCGGTTATTCAAATGAACGCGCTGATGAGGGGCAAGAGCTCACCGCCGAGGAGACAGACATGATTCTTTACAAAGGAGACAAAATTCATCTGAGAGACGCCATTCAGGAGCAGATTATTTTCTCCATTCCCTTTAAACCCCTGTGCAGCGAAGCCTGTAAAGGCCTCTGCATGCATTGCGGAAGCAACCTGAACGAAACAGCGTGTCAATGCAGGCCGCCCCTTTGACAATCGTTCTTCAGCCCATGTCACTGTCACGCCCCCGCCAACCGGAAGGTCAACGGCCATGATACCAATTCGAGACACGATCCCTTCCAGAAACTACCCGGTCGTGAATAACGCCCTCATCCTGGTGAATATTTTTTTCTTCATTTTCCAGCTTATTCAGGGGGAGGCCCTCGGTCAATTTGTCTACACCTATGGCCTGGTGCCCGCCAAATTCTCCTCCCCCTTCATCTCCTTTCATTTTTCAATGGGAGAAAAGCTCTTTTCATTTGTTTCCTACATGTTTCTTCACGGCGGTTTTTTTCACCTGATCGCCAACATGTGGAGCCTCTATATTTTCGGAGACAACGTGGAAGACCACTTCGGACCGGTGCGGTATCTGGGATTCTATCTTCTCTCCGGCATTGGGTCAGGGCTCTTTCATCTCTTTCTGAACGTACACTCGAACATCCCCACCATTGGTGCGAGCGGCGCCATCGCGGGGGTCATGGGCGCCTACTTTATCCTGTACCCTGGATCAAAAATTCTCACGCTCATTCCCATCATCATCATTCCCTGGTTCGTCGAAATCCCGGCATTTTTCTTCCTGGGCCTCTGGCTTCTCATGCAGTTCATCAACGCCGCCGGAAGCAGCGCTCTGAACAGCGGGATTGCTTGGTGGGCGCATATCGGTGGGTTTTTATTGGGCATGTTTCTCTTGAATTTCTCCCCCAGAATACCAGGGTCGGGGTTTACGGAAAAAATCCGCTCCGTCACGACGAAAAAAACAACCCCCAGACTTCAGATCATTCATCCCACAGGCGTGGGAGAGGACCCCCACCTCTATGGAACAATCGTCATCTCTCCCCATGAAGCGGTGTCTGGAACGGCAAAACTCGTGAATATCCCATGGGGATTTTACAAACGCCTCTATCGGATCATCATTCCCCCAGGAATTAACAACGGAAAAACATTGCGATTAAAAGGCATGGGAAGATCCATTTCCGGAAAAGAAACAGGCGATTTAATGCTGAGAATCCTCATATCCTGATGCGAAACGGCGGGCACTCCCACGCTTCTGCCTGGTGGGGGAGGTTTTCCCCCTCTCTTGCCGCCGCACCCGAGAAGATAGTTGCACAATAGAGGGTGGCGCCGGATACGATCAAACGTTATTTTGGTATCAAAGTCATAAACGTAAGGCTTACATAAATTCTCATTAAATGAATATTTTAAAGCCTCCGAATTTACCCT
>JAGVHJ010000198.1 GCA_020056645.1 Desulfobacterales bacterium | reverse complement strand
TAATACGATTATCAGCCATTTTCAACATCTGATAGAGGAAGATGTAAAAAAAAGGGGAGCCCGCCAAAATAGATGATCTATGTTTCAACAGAAAAGATCGATCTCTACATCCTCGTTTTAACCGCGCTGAACATCCCCCACGATGTCAAGGCCGTTGGCAATGGGTTTCTAATCCTGATCGATGAAAAGAATATGGAACAAGCCTGCTGCCATATCATGACCTACTTTAAAGAGAATCCAGATGAGGGAAGCGGCGAGGAGAAAGCGACGACCAGGCCTCTTCATCCTGGAAAAGAAAAAACAGGTCTCTTGATCGCACTTCTGATATTGGGGATTCATCTATTTTCCGAATGGTCGGGAGATAGAGACTCTTTGATCGATATGTACGCCGCTTCATCCCGCCATATTCTGAACGGGGAGGTATACCGGGCACTTACGGCGCTCTTTTTTCATGATGGGACGCCCCATCTGTTGGCCAATATGGCGGGCATAGCGTTTTTTGGGTCAATCGCTTGCGCCATGGCCGGCTCCGGCATTGGCCTCTTCTCGATTCTCCTATCAGGCGTATTCGGCAATTTATTGACCGCTTTCTGTTATACAGAGGTATGGCATCAATCGATCGGAAGCTCCACGGCTGTTTTCGGCGCCATCGGCCTTATCGCCGGCCAGGAGTTTATGATCCGCAAACGAATTTCAAGGAATCGGTTCAGAGCCTATCTGCCCCTGGGAGCAGCCATCTCTCTTCTCGCGTTTTTAAGCGCAGGCCCCCGAACGGATATCATGGCCCATCTTTTTGGCTTGCTGTGTGGGATCATGGCCGGGGTGATCCTCGTGGCCTTAGAGCCTCTCGCGCGCGGAGGGTTAAGGGTTCAACAGGCGGCTCTGGTATCAAGCATCTTGTTTACGATAACGGCCTTTTTTTCTCCATTCTTATAGAATGTGGGGCCAGACTCATTCATCCACGACATGATTGTTGATAAATAAGTTGATCTTTTCGATCTGCTCTTGTGAAAGCTTCTTAAAACTGACGCTGAATTTATTCATTAAAACGGAACTGAAAATACCAGGATTGGATAATTCCACGTCCGCGACAACCTGAAATGGAATCTTGTCCACATACATGTTTTTTCCATAGAGCAATACATCGCTGTCAGAATCGTCGTGTTTTCCCGTTCTATACCGGATATATCGAAACGACAATCCGCTTTCGCTGATATCGATAATCTGGCCGAGCTTAATCAGATTCGGGCTCAACACAGCATAAGCGCCTGGTTTCAATTGAAAGCGTTGATGTTTCCTTCTTTCCATAAATGAATCGATTGTCTGCATGTATGGAGATCCTTTCTTTTTGCCATTAAATCTCAGGCGGCGAATCGATAATGACGCAAACCAACGATCAGGTGAATGAAGTACAGGTATTCAATGGAAGAAGAACGTTTTTCGAGTTAAATGAAACCCTGCCGTAACAATGCCGCACAAATTCCTGTCTTAAAAAAAACGCCGCACCACCACTAACTGAACAACGAATAGGTCTGAATTTTATACGTCTGTAGAAATAAAATCAAGCCTATTTATGAATCACTTTTTTATTTGATTTAAATAAACTAAAAAATAATTCGAATACCATTTAAAACATAAACACCGTTCTTTATATTTAACTCGGATCATACTCGTGTCAAAATAAAAATTCAAGTTTTTTTTAACATCACACGAAAAAGCGCGGATCCGCGCAAAAAGAGATGATTCCATATCGCCCCAGCCGATTCCGGAACCGGTTGTTCCTGGACAAAGGACTATGGGCCCGGATGGTCATCCATTGACAGCTCGATCAGACGGCTGAGTATCAGGCCATGAAACATCGCCTCTCCAGATTGGGAAATATAGACCCATCCCAGATGGGCCGCACAGGCCCCGCACCCGGCCAGTCTCCAGCCATATCCTTTGAACCATGTGAATTCGTTCGTCATCAGACCAAAATAGACGCATCCCGGAGCATGCCTGAAACAGCCGATTTCAAAAACATTCCCATGAGGGTTGACAAAGGTATGGGCATGGGCGCCGCTTTTTTCAATTTTTTCTTCCATGGCCGTCACCATATGAAGGCAATTCTTGCAGAGAATGGCGTCACCGCCCTCCCAGGCGGCATCATCCTCCTTGGCCCAACTCTCCTCGTTGCCAGATGGAGCATGATGACTGCCTGGCGAACCTTTAAACCCATGGTTATCAAAAAGAAACGGAATAATACTCTTTTCCTTGCGCCAAAGCGGCAAAATGGTTGTTTAAAGATAGATAAAGTGATAATTTCCGATTAATTCGAAGGATCATAAACTGTATCGGACGATTCCTCAATAGGAAAACAATGGGAGACAACAACACCATCCCCCCCTTTAAAAGCCTAACAGGCGGAAATGGAGGCTATACCATGTCCCAAAAAATTATGAAACATGACTACTCCTCTTTTGATCATCCCGATGTGTTGAGATTTCTTTTCCATCCCCGAAAAGAGGCGCCCTCTTCCGGAGAGTCCGGATCACTGCGCCACCACTCCATTCCGGTCGACGAAGCGGTTTCCATCGGGGCCGCCATGCACGTCGCGGACAGGGACGCGCCCGTCATCCTCTTTTTTCATGGGAATGGAGAAATCGCCTCTGACTATGATGACCTGGGGCGATACTACATTGGGGAGAATATCAATTTTCTGGTCGCCGACTACAGGGGATATGGACTATCGCAAGGATCGCCCACCGTATCGGCCATGATGAATGACGCCCACGCCATTTTCACCTATGTGACCGCCCTCTTGAAAACGGAGAATTTCACCGGAGCTCTCTTTGTCATGGGACGCTCCCTTGGGAGCGCATCGGCCCTGGAAATCGCCTCCAGCTATCCGGATCAAACAGCCGGCCTGATCATCGAAAGCGGATTCGCCCATGCCGTTCCCCTTTTGAACCGACTTGGAGTGAACACATCACGGCTTAACCTCCGTGAGGAAGAAGGATTCCGCCATATCGACAAGATCAGGGCGTTCCGGCGCCCCACCCTGATCATTCACGCGGAGTTCGACCAAATTATCCCTATCAAGGAGGGACAAGCGCTCTTCGATGCGTCGCCTTCGACCCAAAAGCGTTTTTTAGAGATCCCGGACGCCGACCACAACACCATCTACGCCTATGGGCTTAACACCTGCATGAAAGCCATCCGGGAAATGGTTATGGCCCCCATGGAATGAGGGATTGAACTCCCCCGTGCAATTATTCTCCCTTGAACAGCGGTTTCCTTTTTTCGAACATGGCGTTCAGGGCCTCCAGATGGTCCTGGCTATTGTGGCAGAGGGCCTGAAACGAAGCAGATTGTTCAAGGAGATCCGGCAGCGACA
Source organism: Desulfobacterales bacterium (assembly GCA_020056645.1). Lineage (GTDB taxonomy): Bacteria > Desulfobacterota > Desulfobacteria > Desulfobacterales > JAHIVH01 > JAHIVH01. The sequence goes on along the minus strand of JAGVHJ010000198.1, from coordinate 590 downwards.
CTCTCGCTCCCATATAGAGGAGCTGTTTGGCCATCCTCAGGGCCTGGGGCGGTTTTGACGCAATTTTTTGCGCCAGGTCAAGGCTCTTTTCCATCAACCGCTCATGGGGAACCACATCATTCACCAGACCGATTCTCAACGCCTCAGCCGCACTGACCATCTCTCCCGTGAAGGTCAGCTCGCATGCCTTGGCCATGCCCACGATCCTAGAAAGAAAATAAGCGCCGCCATCTCCGGGAATCAACCCCACATTCAAAAAGGTCTCTCCGAAGAGAGCCCTGTCAGATGCGATCCTCATGTCGCACATCAACGCCAGATCGCACCCCGCGCCCACGGCAGGGCCGTTCACCGCCGCAATCGTTGGAACGGCCACCCCGTGGACCGCCCTGGGAATCCGCTGCACGAACCGCCGGTAGTTCTCCATCAACTGAGCCGGAGAGCCTGAGAACATCCCTTTTTTTGCGGCCATATCTTTGATATTACCGCCTGCGGAAAAGGCGGGGTCTTTGGCCGTAATAATGAGGACCTTAAAACTCAGCTCCTCATTCACATACCGGCAGGCGGCCTCAAGCTCCTCCACCATTTCGAGG
>JAGVHJ010000389.1 GCA_020056645.1 Desulfobacterales bacterium | reverse complement strand
GCTACCATAAAATATTTCAGCAACTCTACTACGAGCCAACCATTTGTCAAGCACAAGCCCACTCTTTTCCTTTCACCCCAAAAAAGGACATTTTCATCCTTCTTATAAAAAAAGGTTGAGAGGAAAGGATTAATATGCGAAAAGAGAAGTCACATGAATTCAAAAATCGCGCCTCCTTATCCGTGACAACTGACGATCTTGAGACGAAAGGCACATGGGAATTCCCAATAACAGCAAAAAAGGTTTTGATATCGATATTATCGATATTCCGGGGATTGAATCTCCTCAAGAACCACCGCCGCCGTCATCTCCATCCACCAATTCCACTTCGGCCATAGATTCAACAGAGCCGCCAGATATCGCCCTCAATGAAGAAACCGTAGAACAGATCGATGGAACTGTCGCTTCCATCATCGGGAAAATGAAAAAAAAGGGGGACTTTCCCTCGTTTTCAACGCAGATCGCATCGGTCAATAGAATCCTTCACATGCAATTCTCTTCTGCAAAAGACATCGCCGATGTTATCACCAGGGATTTCAGCTTGAGCCTGAAGCTTCTGAAACTTGTCAACTCCTCCTTTTACGGTAATTTTAGCAGTCAAGGTATTTATTCCATCGCCGATGCGATCCTCATCCTTGGGACCGACTGCATCCAGCAGGCCGCCGCAAGCCTTATGCTGTTCGAACTTCTGCAGCAAAACTCTCACAATGATGAGTTGAAAGATGTGGCCTTGGCCAACTTCATGAGCGGTCTCATCGCCAAAGATCTCTCTGGCCGGAAAGGATATTATGATACCGAAAAATTTCTCATCTGCGCCATGTTCCACAATCTGGGTCAGGTTTTGACCTTGTTTTATTTTCCCGAAAAATATGAACAGATCAACCGGCTGATCACCGAAGAGCAAATTGAAAAAAACAAAGCAGCGCGTTCGGTATTGGGAGTCACCTATTGGGAGCTTGGGATCGGTATCGCGGAAACGTGGGGGCTCCCCGAAGATATTATCCGCACGATGAAGCCGGTCACCGGCGACATAACCAAAGAACCGGATACGAATGACATGCTCCGGTGCATTTCATCCTTCTCTAATGCCCTCTGCGATATAGCAAGAGGTGAGGGCGGCCTTAACAACACCCGTCAGATCGCGGCTCTCCTCTCGCGGTTTGAAGGCATTATTGATGTGAGCCTTACAGAAATTGGAGACATCATCTCTACGGTATATGAAAAAATAAAAGCCCAGGCGGTGCAGCTAAATATCAACACCCAAAAAAGCAGACTTCTGAATCAGATTGGAAACGCGAATCTCAAGCAGCGCCCCCTTTCGATCACCCGCAGCCCTGAAAAATCGGGTGCAACGGAACAACGCCTTACAGACAAAATGAAAGAGATCAGCGACGTGATCAACGAGGGGCATTATAAAATCGGTGATGTGATGATGATGGTGTTGGATACCATGGAGAAGGAATTCAACTATACACGGGTCGCCATGTGCATCAAATCATTGGACGCCAATCAGATCATCGTCCGCTATGCCCTTGGGAAAGACCCGGATATGCTGAAAAAAAATTTCAAGTTCACCATTTCAATCGCATCGGACGATATATTTAACGCCGCATTGAACGAAGGAAGCGACGTCATCATCAACGATGTTACCCATAAAAAATACGGAAAGTTGATTCCAAAATGGTATGCCGAACTCAATATTTCAACCGGCTTTTCCATCTATCCCATCCTTGTCAACAAGGTGGTGTTTGGTCTTTTTTACGCGGACACGGATAGCGTCGATCTGAAGCAGTTCATGCGTCAGCACGACTACATGAAAAAGCTGCGGACCCTGACCGTGAAAGCTATCAAGCATATATCATCCGCATGAGTTACAGACGCAAACTCATATTCTTCCGAGATTGATGGCCTGAATCACCTGCTTCGCCTGCTCAAAACCGGGATCGATCCTAACGGCGTTTTCAAAGTACTCTCGAGCCTTTTCATGATTCTTCATATCCAGATAAACCCGTCCAATATTGTAATGGATATACGGTTCGTCCGGATTAATGCGAAGGGCCCGGGTATAGTGCCTCAAGGATGTCTTTAAATCTCCTTTCCGGCGGTAGAGGACGCCTAAACTATTAAACACATTCAACGAATCGGCGCTGATCTGGAGAATTTCATTTAAAATCTCCTCCGCATCCTCAACCTTTTCCTTGCTCATGTAAAGATCGGCTGCTGTCTGAAGACATTTCCTGGCCTCGTCGTGTTTACCCATGGCCTTATAGGTGCGCCCCATGGCCTCATAGGCCTTTCCAAATAAACGATCGAGTTCCGTGGCCTTTTGGAAAGCATCTATCGCCTCCGTGTACTCCCCCTTCGATGTTTTAATAAACCCGATATTATAATAATATTCGGCGTTTTCGCTCTCGTTAATAAGCCCCTCAAACACCGCAAGCGCTTCTTCATAGTTTCCGGCGTTCATGAGCGCCGCGCCTTTATCAACTGCGCTTTGCGCCTTTTGAACAATCGCAGGCACCCCTTTTTCCGAAAGTCTTGAAAGCTTGGATTGAATCGTCTTCTGATCATAAGGCGAAACAATGAGCCCGGTCACGGCCGCCTGACCCGCCCTCAATACCTTCACCTTGGTGAAGGCGGCGTCTGTCAAGAAAAAGGGCGTCATCCTGAACTTGTCGTCCGCCCTCAAAATTTTCAACAGGGCAAGTCCCGACATGTCCGCCATTTCCCAAGAGGCAATCACACAATGACAGGGCTGTTTTCTGATCAACGTCCAGGCGCTATCTGCACTGTTCGCCTTAAGGGTGTTACCGATACCCGACTTTTTCAGAATTCCCTCAAGCTCCTTCAGCAGATAGGGATTTTCATCGACCAGCAAAAAAACGCCATTTTTCATTCAAATTCCTTTTTTTAAAGGAAGTTTATTCAATAACATCCAGAAAAGGCCTGGCATCTGAGAGAAGCGGCTCAACTGGGTCCGCTTGGCCCCTATTTTCTGTTTGCCCCTTTTTTTTTCTTTCCACCTCCATAAACTGGCGGAGGATTTCGGAAACGGCCTCGGCTATTCCTGACACCTCCTCACCTCCCGCTGAAGCCAATTGATACTTCAGGGCGAAATGGGGTGACTTCACCAAGTATGCCCATATAACCGATGAAATTTTATACCATTTTTCACTTTCTTTTACAATATATGATAAATCAACCGAATCAAAATAATATTCATCCCAGGTATTTTTTACCAACAGATCGATCCCGGAAGGGAATCCATGACCGCTTTGTCTCCCCGGTTTCAACAACAGATACAGTGTCAACCAGGATGGATCTTTCAAAAACGACGATTCGTCCGATCTATCTCCCTGGGTCATATGGATGCTCAACTCCTCAAACCAGGCCTTTCTATCGTGTTCGGAAAATGGGTCCTCCATACTATCTTCGAAAGAGATAGGGTCCATGGCTGGGGGATTCAACCGGTTGGCGATTGCCCATCCAACAACTTTCAAAAAATCGGGATCCTCAAAAAGCAAGGAATCGAATGAAACCGTGGGTCTTTTCGCGCTTCCATATACATACCAGCCGGAGGAAGGAGTGGGGCACCTATCCGTAACCAATAACATCAACCGGCCCCTCATTTTTTCAAGCCAAGTTGAGCATCTGGGAATCTTGCCCGGCTTTTTCGTAAGAAAGGCCGCCGTCCTATTTTTAAGGATGGAGAGATCAAAGGCGTTCATTTCGATTCCGATCAATTTTTCATCCTGGTTTCTTAATATTAACTCGTAAAGAAAGGAGAGTTTTTTAAAAATTTCTTCATCTAACGCCAATTTATCTCGTTCGGGCCACCTCTTATAAGATAAAAGCCGGGTTACGGTTTTTCTATCCATTCTCCACTCTTTTACATACCGTTTAAGAAGAAGTCTTTTTGGACTCTCTTCATCCGGAAGGGATACAAATGGAAAACCGCACAATCTCAAAAAAATGGCGGTTTTAATCAATTCGACGCCATACGAATCGGTCATATTTTTATAGAATTCATAAATTGTTTTAAATACCAATGCATAAGGGTCCAGATGATAATTATCCAGGAGAGCTTCATGAAAATGATTCTTGATAGTGTTACAGAGCAGCGGATGATCTTTATCCTGAAAAAAATAGTAATTGGCGATCAAAGAGGCTTTGATGAGAGATTTGACCGGATCTTCCTTGGCCTTGAGAATCTGCCAGAGAATAACCCCCAAACACTCTCCGGTATCGATTCTGAAGAGATTTCCAAGGTCCACATAGTCGTTTTTAATGCTCTGAAGCCAGGGTGCTGTATGGATATAATTTACATAGGCCGAATATTCCTCATCGGTCAAGTTCGAAGGGAAAACAGCCCAGTAGGGAATTTTTCCTGCGATCATGATAAAAGTGCGGTAAAATTCCTCTTTTAATAGGGTTTTGGGGGCGAGGCCATAGCTTGAGACCTCCACCGTTGCAAAATCGTTATTTCGGATATGGGAGGCGTCATGAACAAAAAAGGTTACTTCCTGTTTAAAGTGTTCATAACAATATTTTTCAATCTGCGATAATTTTTTCTGAAGGAGAGAGAGGCGGTGATCGTCTATCCTTTTTTTATCTACGATCACCCAGTAATCAAAATCTGATTTTTCCGATTGGGTCAGGGTTCCCGCGCTTCCGATGTGAAAAAGGGATAGAATTAGAGGGGTATTGGTCGTGTAAGGCTGAACAACGCTATCTTCAAGACGATTTTTTTCCAGGGCCTGGACATAAAAACCAGATTTTTGAAAATTCACGATTCCATGCACGGCCGCCTCCGGTGAAACATATCCTGGGAAATCCGGATAGTTCAAATGCAGCATCAAGGGGATCGTATTAAACAGATCGAGTTTTTCAGGTGACAGATACCGGATCAGCTCCCTGAGTCTCAATATGTTGTAAGAAATATACAGTTTTCTGTTTTTTGTTATTAATTCAGATAATTTTATATGATCAATGGCAGCAATGGATTGCAAAGCAATGCTATCAGTCTCCTCCGTCATCTGCTCATTCCCGGACCATCAGTTTTTAAGGGAAGGCTCAGGCCTGAGATTTTCAAGAATTTTGTCCTTT
>JAGVHJ010000507.1 GCA_020056645.1 Desulfobacterales bacterium | reverse complement strand
TCAAGTTTTTAGGAAATTTGTTCAAATCCAAGGCGGAAAAAAATTTTGACCGCAGGAATACATGAGGTATTTCGAGGATCAAAATTTTTTTCCAACGCCAGGAGTTGGGAAAATTAACAAAAACTTGAACATCGAGTTACAGAAAATAAAGATCACGGGATCAACAACGCTCATGAAAAAAACAAAAGCGATGCGTCTGCTCTGGGTTGTTTTATTGTGGTGCATACAAAGCGATTTCGCTTTGGCGCTGGAGAATTCAACCCTCCTTGTTCGTTCCGAGTATCGAGCGTCATCGGGTTCCACCGGCCCCTCGACCCTTATTTGGGAATTCATACCAACGGGTGACAAGAGCCAGATGGATGTTTACGTGAAAGGGAGACCCGAAAAGATCTTATCTCTAACCTATACCAAAGAGGGCCGGTTAAAAAGAATCATCAAATTGATTCCAGACGGGGAGGGGGTAAAGGAGATCAAGAGCGACTGTGAGGATCTTCCGATTGTTCTCTCGGAAGGGTTCCCCGCGCCTTACGATTACCTGGCGCCTTTTGATGAAAACCTGACGCAAGTTAAATTGACCAAGCAGGCTGGCGGCGCTTCTTTTTCCACCCTTTTTACCCGTGGTATCGAAAAAATCACCTTGAAAGACGCCCTTCAATTAAAAATGATAGACAAGAGCAGGGCGGCTCGTATAAAGGAAAAGGATCTCGGTCAGGGACTCAAGTTGATCTCTATATATAAAGGTAAGGAACGGGTGGTGCGCCAATTATGGGCTCCAGATGACTCTTTTTGGATATTTGAAGAGACCTCCCTTCGTCAATCATGGAATATAACACCTCAATGAGCCCATCGGTGGTATCAACAGTAATATGGAGTCTGTGAATGATATGAAATATGTGATCACCCTGACCTTTTCGCTCTTCCTTTTTTTCTCCATGGGATCTGTGGCGATCTCGGCTACGGAGACCGCCACATCCGCCATAATACCTTGGTCTGGATACTGGTGGCCCACCAACACAGGCGGTTTAGGGACCGGCATCGATTATAATGGAAAGCCAGCGCCGCTGGAGAAATATGATCTCCTGGTTGAAGGGAAATATCCAGGATTGGCCACCCAATACTATCTGGACCATCAGTATGACCCCAACGCCGAGATGTGGAATGGGCTCTGTTCCGCGTGGGCCGCCGCGGCCTGTTCAGAAAAGATCGATTTTTTCCCGTCGGTCATTCAGAATATCGTCTATCATGTGGGGGATAAAAAGGGCCTCATATCCCTTGCCCATGACCTTGATTTTAGTATCAACGAGAGGGTGGGCGTCGATGCCGCGCCGGAGCTTTTTCATTATTGGCTTCTTGACAAAATAAAAGACCAGGGGCTCTCTTTTTACGGCGATCTGGACCCAGGAGAGCAGGTGTGGAACTATCCGATTTATAAATATGAGATGACCACCACCTCGGAGGGTTCAAAGCTCTATGTTACGTGTCAGATCTGGTACGCCGATGACCAGGTCGATCCCGATTATGTGGGGACAAAACCCCTTTCAAATCTCTACTATTATACGCTCAATATGTCCGGCGATGAAATCACCGGGGGGGAGTGGACCGGGAAAAGCGTCTACGACCATCCCCAGATTCTTATTTCTCCTTTAATCCGTTCGAGCCTCTCTCCCTATCTTGACTATGACACCGTTAAAACCATCGCTCTTTCAAAAGACGACGAGCTGGAATCGGACGCGCCGGTTCAGCTTTCACCAGGAAGTTACCAATTAATTCTCTTAAACAGCGATACCTACCTTATTCCGTGTCAGAAAGGGGAGCAATTTATTATCGATCTTCAAAAAGTCGACGCCATGGCCGAAAGCATGGCCGTGGAGCTGAAGAATGGCTTGGGAGCGACCGTTTATTCCAATTTTCTTTCATCCACACTCCACATGGCCCAGGAGGCGTCCGACCCTCCCTATCAGTTGACCCTATCCCGAAGCGCCTATGGGGATGGCGGATTTTACGCGATGACGTTTGACCTAAAGCCAACCTTTGAATTTGTAAATTCAAAGGTTCAAAAAGGTTTTTCATGGGGCGGCTTCGCCATTACCAATACGGAAGATCAAAAAGCGGACAATATCTACCTCGTGGCTTACAAGACCGATGGAACCCCCATTCAGACTCTTCGAGGCCCCTTCTCTTTAGAGTCGAGAGAGAAATTCACCATCAGCATGACCGATTTCGATATCCGGCCTCTGGATGAGGCGGATTTTGGCGGCGTAAAGATTTTGTCTCCCTCGCCATTAGGCGTGGCCAATATCTCGGGATATTTTGGGAAAAATATGTCCTTTTTAGCCAAAAGCGACCCCGGCGGAAAATGGATTGTTCCGGATTTATCCTCCGTGTCCGATTCCTCCCGATATATTTCCTGGGGAATCTATAACGCGGGGATTCAGGATGCGGACCTTTCCCTCACCCTCTTTTCGGAAAGCGGGCAGAAGACCGATGCCTGCGATATCGAAATGAAAGCGAACCAGGTGCTCAATTACACCAAATCGGCAAGCCCCTTTTCAAAGAGCGCCAACAGGGGATGGGCGCTGATCGAAGGCGGATCATCCACCCAGAAAGGGTATGTGGAGTGGTTGAATAGCCGCCTGACCCACTGTGAAACCTTACCTCTTCTGAAACCCGGTTATAAATTTTACATCCCCAACGTGGATGCAAATAGCGTCTGGAGCCTGAAGGTGACCGTGATCAATCTCTATTCGGGTGAGAATGAACTGAATTTGAAATTTGTGGATGGCGGCCGTTCCGATGAATTGAGCATCTCTCTCAATGGAAATGAAAAAAAAGAGATCGATATTGCGAATCTATTCTCAACCGTATTTTCCAAAAAAGCGGAAAATCGCTCTCTGGTCATCACATCCAGCAAAGAGATGGCCGGATATTTTTCCTATGAAAATCAACTGGCCGATGATGATATCTACTTCCCTTTAATGAGCGATCAGGCTGCGGGAAGCCGTTTGGCGGTTCCCCATGTGGCGGCTGGCAATTCCGAATGGTGGACCGGAATGAATCTTTTCAATCCCTCGGCGGAAACCGCCGTGGTGCTGCTTCTCCCCTATGACCGTCAAAACCGGTTCATGAACGGGTATGCGGTGGAGCTCTCTATTTTGGGAAATTCGAGGAGCGTATTCAATGTGTCGGACCTTTTTGATCCGGTGACAGGGGATATCTCTTTTATCGAAATAGAGGTGACATCCGGCCCGGATATTATCGGGCTGTATGGCGTGGGGAACACCGGTTTTTCAATGGCCTCCGGGGATATCCTCCATTGATGATAGTGAAATTTTAAAAGATGTTATGGAGTTGAGATGAAAAAGAACTTTCTATTCTTGTTTTTTTTATGGCTCGCCGTTTTTCCGGCGATAGGGCAGGGCAAGCAATTGACCGTTCTATACACCGGAGATATGGCAGGGAATGTGGAGCCCTGCGGGTGAGCGGTGAAAAAAGGGGGGATGGCCCGTGTGGCCGCCGAAATAAAGAGTGTGCGGGCATCGGAGACCAACGTGCTTGTTCTTGATTGTGGCGATCTTTTTTTTAAAAACAGGTGCGCGACCGATTTGAGGCCCAAGACCATACTGTCCGTTATGAAAAAAATGGGCTATGACGCCATCAACGTGGCCGAAGGGGAGCTGAGCTTTGGTCAAGATTTTTTTATAAACCAGGCCAAAGAGACGGGGCTCACCTTCCTATCAGCCAATCTCACATTGGATAAAGATGATACACGGGTGATCAAACCCTACATCATCCGGAAAATGAAAGGGGTAACGGTCGCGATCACCGGGATTATTCCGCCCACCTTACTTCCAAAAGAGGCCGCGAAAGAGGGAATCCGGCTCTCGGGGGTCGTCGAATCTTTGAAAGCGGTTCTCGCGGAAGTGAAGGGGAAGAAGGCTCAATTTGTCATTCTTTTATCCCATCTGGGATATGATGCGACCCAGGATTTCCTGACCTTGAACGATGTGGCGGGGATCGATCTGGTCATCGTGGGCCATGGAAGAAACTTTACCCCAACAATCTCGTTTGTCAATAAAACCGCCCTTGTTCAGAACAGCTTTGGGGGAGAGCACCTGGGAAAGGTGACGATCAATCTCAAGGAGCCTTCGTCACAGAAACGGTATCAGCTCGAAAATATTGTGTTGACGGCTGAGTATCCCGATGATGGGGAGATCCGGAAGATCATCGATGATTTAAGGCAAAAGGAGGGGGCCCGCGATGAAAAATTGAGACTTGAAAAAAAGAAGCAAGAGGAAGAGAAGGAGCGTGGTGAAACGTTAAAACTGAGCCCCGAGGAATTTTTTGAAAAGATGAAGAAAGAGCAGGCGATGAAGGCTCAATAGAGGGCTCTGTTCAGCATGCCCTATTGTTTTGTATTGGGGTTAACGCCTTCGTTAAGAAGCTTCGCCATTTCAAGCGCAAGCGCTTTATGCCCCAGCGCGTTGGGGTGGCACCGGTCTGGAAAGAGAAAGTTGAGCGATTTGTCTTTATCCAGAAGGGTTTCGCCGTAAATTTTAATATGGTGATCCACGTATGATTGCATCCAAGAGTTATTTTTATTTTCAATAGGATATGTATCGATCATATCTAAGAAATCGAT
>JAGVHJ010000563.1 GCA_020056645.1 Desulfobacterales bacterium | reverse complement strand
CTTTCCGAATGGCTCGAATTCAGAAAAGGTATCGTCATCCGCCGATTGAGCCATCGGCTCGAAAAGGTGCTCGACCGAATCCATCTTCTCGAAGGGTTTCTCATCGCCTACCTGAATATCGACGAGGTGATCCAGATCATCCGGAATGAAGAGAAGCCGAAAAGCGTCCTCATGGAACGCTTCGGATTGAGCGACCGCCAGGCCGAGGCGATTCTTGAAATGAAACTCCGCCATCTGGCGAAACTGGAAGAGATCAAAATCCAGGGGGAGCAGGAGGCGCTTTCCAAAGAGAGGGAGATCCTGGAAAAGACCTTGGGCTCGGAAGCCCGGTTGAACGGTCTGATCCGGAAAGAAATCATGGAAGACGCTCGCCGGTTCGGAGATGAGAGGCGATCACCCATTCAAGAGCGGGAAGAGGCCAAGGCGTTAAGCGAAGAGGAGATCCGGCCGGTGGAGCCGGTCACGGTCATCATGTCCACAAACGGCTGGGTCAGACTTGCAAAAGGGCATGAGATCGACCCGGAGAAATTGACCTACAAGGCCGGAGACGCTTTTAAAATCGCTGTCCAGGGTAGAAGCAATCAACCGGTGATTTTTCTCGATTCATCGGGCAGAAGCTATGCGCTAACACCCCTTGCCCTGCCGTCGGCCAGGGGCCAGGGAGAACCGTTGAGCAGCCACTTCAACCCACCTCCGGGACACACCTTCGAGACGGCCCTCACCGGAGATCCGGAGACCCTTCTCGTACTGGGAAGCGACGCCGGGTATGGATTCATCACCGAGCTTGCAAACCTTTATACGAAGAACCGAACCGGGAAAGCCGTGGTCACCCTGCCTGAGAGCTCGAAAATCCTCCATCCGGTCTCCATTCAAAACCAGGCCTCCGACCAAATTCTGATCATCACCCATGGGGGCAGAATGCTCATTTTCCCCCTATCCGAACTACCGCTCCTCCCCCGGGGAAAAGGAAACAAGCTCATTCATATCCCATCCAGACAGCTCAGCTTCCGGGAGGATTTCGTTCTCTTCGCGCTCATTCTTCCCCTGGGAAACCATGTCATCCTCCACTCGGGAAAACGGCCATTGACCTTGAAGCCTGGGAACCTGGAAGAGTACCGGGGAAAACGGGGCCAGCGGGGTAGAACACTTCCCAGGGGCTTTCAGAGTGTCGACCGCGTGGAGATAATCGCGCCGAAGCAGATGGTGCTTTTATAGCAAGGACCGTTTAAAGATTTCGAAAACATCTTTTCAAAATTACGAATTGTATCCTAAAAAATCAGGACGGAAAATCGGAGGAAAATCGCATGGCAATGATAGAGGGTTTCAGAATACAAAGCTACCGGGCCTTGCACGATATTGCCATGGGCCGGACCGGAACCGATCAACAGTTGCGGTATGCGAAATCATTGACACCACTCACGGCGCTTATCGGCGAAAATGGCGTTGAAAAAAGCTCTATTTTCGATGCGTTCGGAATTCCCTTTCCTGGAATTCTCTTACCCTTAAATATTTTTTGCAACAGAACCAGAAAATAATATATAAAGATTCCCTCTAATGAAAAGACACGGGGTGAAAATCATGAGAATTATCCGACTGGTTGCTCTGACCGCCGTTATACTGGTATTTTTACCGGTTTATTTAAATGCGTCTGAGCCTCTAAACATTTTAGAGAAAGGATGCAATGGTGAATACATTGGGAATCACCTCGACTTCATGGAAGACGCCTCCGGCAAACTTGAGATTGATGAAATCAAAACGGGCGATATATCGCAGAAATTTAAACCTTTCAAGGTAGCCACGAATGCCTTTGGATTCAAGGCGCCGATACATTGGGTTCGCCTTACTGTTCGCAATCCGGCCCCTGAAACCATTGAATGGTATCTTGAAAATGATTACTGCTTCTTTGACAGGATTGACCTGTATGAACCGGATGGTACAACAGGCGGTTATATTAAAAGGTCACAGGGCAATAATTATGACAAAGAGTTTGATAAAAATCAGTGGATTAAGAACAATTCAATAATCTTCAAGATTTCCGTACCGGAAGGAACACATACCTATTACCTGCGTTTTCAAACTGCCGGCGCCATGATTATAGCCCTCCGGGCATGGAATTGGGAAAACCTGTACCGTAATAAAGATTTGAATCACTTTATAATGAGCATGTACTGGGGTATATTCGCAGTAATGTTACTTTATAATTTCTTTATTTTCATTTCCACTCGAGAAAAAAGCTATATCTACTATATCATGCAGCTCTTTTGCTGGGGATGTTTTCAGTTCATTCTATATGGATACGCCCAGGAATTTCTCTGGCCCGGCAGGATGCAAATAAATAAATCATGGGTAATCTTTATTGCCGCAGTGTCCCTATTTACCACGCTGTTCTTGCGGTCATTCATCGAAACAAAAAAACTTACGCCACGATTGGATGAATTTGTTATTGTGCCTGTCACAGGACTCTCTGCTGTCATGATGGTATTCCTCAGTATTGTTCCCTATGAAACTGCGGTGCTCTATGCTATTATATATGCTCAATTTATTATTATTTTATCCATGCTATTGGCGACCTATTGCATATTCAAGCGATCCCGTGCCGCCGTGTTTTTCGCGATCGGCCAGTTTTTTTTGACGACCGGCGGAATGATCGAGATGATGAAAGACTCGGCGGTTCTGCCCATCAATTTTTTTACCTCCTGGGCCATGATAATTGGGCCGGGAATAGGGATATCCCTTTTTTCATTAGGTCTGGCGGATAAAATAAATACCATGAAAAAGGCGCTTTCCGAGTTGAACCTGAGTCTGGAAAGGAAGGTGAAACAAAGAACTGTAGATTTACAAACCGCGCTGCATGAACTGGAAGTCCTGAACAAGGGCCTCGTTTCGGCAAAAGATGCACTATGGGGCGAGATGGAAATAGCTAAAAAGATACAAACTGTACTGCTGCCTAAAAACCCAAGTATTGAGGGGTACGAGATAGCAGCATACATGAAACCTGCAGATGAAGTAGGTGGCGACTATTATGATGTACTGAATTATCAAGGTATTGATTGGATCGTCATTGGAGATGTGTCCGGGCATGGTATTCCGGCGGGCCTGATCATGATGATGGTGCAGACCTCAATACACACAGTTCTTGAAGGAGAATCTAATGTGAAACCTTCAAAGCTACTTGCCATGGTAAATAGCGTCATAAGAGAAAACATAAAAAAGCTTGGTGAAGATAAATATATGACAATAACAGTATTAGCCGCTGTTAAAAATGGCAAATTCTATTTTTCCGGTCTTCATCAGGATATTCTAATATTTAGGTATGAAAAAAGTGATGTGGAATCAATAACAACAGAAGGAATGTGGTTAGGACTATGTGATGATATAGAGAATTTACTGACAGACAATAGTTTGAATTTAAATATTAATGATTCAATGGTTTTATATACAGATGGAATAACTGAAGCGTTGGATGAAAGTTCGATAAAAAATGGGGGGAGAATCGATGATGATATGTATTCACAGGAACGTCTTGCCCTCGTCTTTAAAGAAAATGGTGAAAAATCACCGGAAAAAATTCTGCAAGCAATTCTGGGTTCACTAAAAGGTTATCGCCTTGATGATGATATTACCATTGTCGTTATGAAAAGAGTAAGTGCATCAGGCGGTGGAAAGCTGTAGATTCCTACGCGAGAGTCCCCAAAAATCCTACGCCCATTCGCGGGGGACAGTATATTAATTACCGCCTTTTTTGGGCTTTCTCCCCGGTTTTTGAGGCGTCAAGTCTCGCCCAAGAATTTGCTCAATTTGCGAAATAAAGGTCTTATTGTCCAAGGGTCACCCTGTTCGTTCATGTTTGCGGATATCGCCATATTCCTCGGAGGATTCCGCCTTGGTCAAAAAATAACGCCAATCACCGCTTATGATCGAAAGTACCGGTTCTACGTTCACCAGTTTGTCGTTTCGACCG
>JAGVHJ010000430.1 GCA_020056645.1 Desulfobacterales bacterium | reverse complement strand
CGATCTCATGAGCCATCGGAATCCTTATTGCCAGGCCTCCTCTCCCTATGCCGGTCCGGTGAATAAAATGGATCGGCGATGTGGCGATTATCTGCCGGGAATGCCCGGCCTTATCACTCTGGCCTTGTCTGGGATCTATGCGGATGGAAGCCGGGTCATCTGGGGTAACAACATCACCCATGTATTTAAAATGGACGCCAACGGAACGATCATCTCCTTCATCGATATGAAATTGAAAGAGATGAATGAAAGCGCTGACTTGGTCAAACGGGCCACATCCGGGGCTTATACCCTCGTGGATAGGGATAATAATTTTTATGTCCCTGATTTTAAGCGTATTCTTGCCTATGGAGACGCAATCGCTGGTGATCCGGAATCGGAGGTTGAGAAAAAAGGTGAATTTCAGATACCGGATGAGCATCTGACCAAAGGTGACGACCGAATTGTGGGGCTGGTCATAACCTGGGACGGCATGCTCGCATTCGCGGCAAGCTCCGGGCTCGTTGGTGTCGTGTCCCGTTCTTTTGACAAAGCCTTTTACCTTCATCTGGAAGATGAGGAGATTTCCAATTCCATCGCCTGTGACGAAAACGGCGGAATCTATGTGGTCACCAGTAAAAAGATGCATCGGGTCCAGTGGACCGGTTCAGAGTTGACCCTTGATGCGTCCAAGGGCGCATGGAGCGCCGCCTATGAAACCGGAGAAGCTCAGCCGGGCATAAGGCTTGGGCCTGGCTCGGGTTCAACCCCAACCCTCATGGGAACCGGTGAAAACGACGCCTTTGTGGTCATTACGGATGGCCAGGATCTGATGCATATTGTTCTTTTCTGGCGGAATGAAATACCGGAAGAGTGGCAGGGGATTCCCGGCGCAAAAGACCGGCGCATCGCGGCGCAGATTCCGGTGACCTTTGGGAACCCGGATGCGGAGGTCTCTCTTTCGGAGCAGTCGGTCTGTGTGAGAGGATATGGGGCGCTGGTGGTGAACAACCTGATGAAGACCGACCTTGGGAGCCAGATGATGAACATTCTCGCGTCGGGCCTTCCCGGCATCGCTCCGCGCGGCGCGGAGAAATTCGAGTGGGACCCCGTTAAAAAAGTATTGCAAAGCGTCTGGGCCAACAGGGAAATCTGCCTCCCCAATGGCATCCCCGCCATGAGTGTGGCGAGCGGTCTGGTCTATGATGTGGGGTATCGTTTTCCCTTCTGGACCATGGAAGCCCTGGACTGGAACACAGGGGAATCGGCTTTTTATGGGATACTCGGGCCGACGCCCATTTTCAACAGCGCCTACGCAGCCACGGAGATCGGTCTGGATGGGTTTCTGTTTTCTGGAACCGCTCTGGGCATGGTCCGTGTGGGCGATTATTAATGCTCCAGATAACCCATCGTTTCTATAATGGCAAACGGCAAAAAGTAAAGCTTCCATATTAGAAACCAACCTGCTATTTCGCAGTTTATGAAAATAAAACTCACTCAAAACGTTAAAGACAATTATCAGCTCGCAGTTGGGTTATTGAAGGGTGCAGCTCGTCGGCTTTTTATGGCTTCGGTTGTGGTACAAATGGGCCGAGGTGGACAAAGATATGCGGCCCAAGAGTTAGGCTGGAATCGGGACTTAATCCGAAAAGGTATCCATGAATTGAAGAGTGGAATAACCTGTGTGGATGCGTTCTCTTCCAGGGGGCGCAAGCGCTGGGAGGATCGACGACCTGAGTTGGTGCAAGATATCAGAGCGATTGTCGATGCCCAATGTCAAACAGACCCGACTTTCCGCACAACTCGACTCTATCGGCGCATTACCGCCAAGGAAGTGCTCCGCCAACTCTTGCAAGATAGAGGATATAAGCCTGACCAGGTTCCCTGCGAGCGCAGCATGCGTGATCTCCTTACGACGCTGGGTTTTCATCCACGCAAAGTGGTCAAGAGTAAGCCCTTGCGAAAAATCAAGGAAACGGGTGCCATTTTTGATCAAGTTCATCAAGTGAATCAGGCTGCTGATGCCGATCCGGGAACCATCCGCGTATCTCTTGATACCAAAGCCGTGGTGGCAATTGGTGACCTGAGTCGTGGTGGCAAAAGTCGCCAGGGAGAACAAACATTGGACCACGACTTTGCACCCGAGTGCAAGATAGCACCTTTTGGCCTGTTTCGCCCTGATACCAGCGAGACGTGGCTCTATTTTACAAGTGGCCCGGTGACGGCGGACTTTATGGTCGACCGGCTGCAAGAGATCTGGCCGGAACTAAAAAAAACGGTAATTCTCCACATACCTTGGTGATTAATGCCGACAACGGGCCGGAAAACAGTGGGGTTCGCAGTCAATGGCTCAAACGGATGATAGGATTCAGCGCCGATGAGGGCATTACGATTCAATTGGCATATTATCCACCCTATCACAGCAAATACAACCCAATTGAGCGCGTCTTTGGGGCGCTGGAAATACTGGAATGGCGATCCACTCCGGACAGTCGAGAAAGCGTTGGGCATGGCGGAAGGAATGACATACAAAGGCGTACATCCTATCGTGAAATTGGTTGACAAAGCATACACTACCGGAATCAAATTGGGCAAGCATGCGCGATGCCAATATGAACAGGCGTTGGACCGATTGCCATCATTGCTAAAATGGTTCATTACGATTGATCCAGACAAAGCCAGGATGGTTTGCGCTTTAGCACAAAATATTGAATGATTATTTTTTGCCGTATGCCTAAAATAGAAGCTCAGCTGGATGATGGCAAATATGAGACCGGGAAAAAAATATCGGATGAAGAATTGTCAGGTTTAAATTTGGAGAGGGACGATTTTCACGGAGACTGGAAT
>JAGVHJ010000509.1 GCA_020056645.1 Desulfobacterales bacterium | reverse complement strand
TTATCATACTAAAAAGCCTCCCATAGAGGCATCTATCCAATCGCCCGCCTTTTTATAAACCATCGGACGGGTTTCGTTAAGATCGGAAATTTTTAATTTTTTATTCCCGAACTGTCAAGGATTAATCAGGCGGCTAAGCGCCTTTGAAAGGGAAATGAGGGCGCTCTCGCCACTTCAGGATCATCGCCGCTATCCTTTAGACGGCTCTTGCCATGGTGGCGAAAAGCCCTTTTGTGAGTGACACTCACGTTTTTTTTTTGGGCTTGTCGGCGTCCACAGGGTATGCTATTTTTTAATAGAATTGTCATTCAGAGTGTTTATTGACTCCGATAAAAGAGAAGGATCATGAGATTTAACAAAAGAAACAGAACCAACGGGCCTATTGTCAGAGACACCTTTGATTTCGAGATCGGCCATCTGCTAAAGAGCCCCTGCAATGCGTGCCCAGACAGAAACGATTTTCCTCAATGCATCGACGGGTGCAAATCCATCGATCTGATTCAGAGGCGTTTGGCCAAAGGGATCTCCTGCACCTGTTCGGAACCGGAGTGATCCCCCCCTGTCATGGCGCATACTCGGGCACGATCTCCCGGATACACTCTCTGATCTGGTCCTTGTCTTGCAGGGCGGCGCATAGAACAAGCCTCTCCACATTGCCGTTCAGCTGAACAAGATCCCGGTTTTTCCCTTTCAGGGCCATTATTTTCGTATAGCCTGTGGGAACAATCCCCTCATCCTCCGTGATCAACTCTTCGAAGAGCTTTTCGCCGGGCCGCAATCCAATATAGTCGATCTTGATCTCTTTATCCGGCTCGAACCCCGAGAGACGGATCAAATCCCTGGCCATATTGTCGATCTTAACCGGTGTTCCCATGTCGAGCACATAGATTTCCGCGCCATTTCCGATGGCGCCGACCTGAAGAATCAACTGGGCCGCCTCGTGGATGGTCATGAAGTAGCGGGTCACCTCCGGATGGGTGACGGTGACCGGCCCCCCTTGCTGAATCTGGCGTTTAAAGAGGGGAACCACGCTTCCCGAACTGCCGACCACGTTTCCGAATCTAACAATCATAAACCGGGTCACGGACTCTTTTTCCGAATTCTGACTCTGCACCATGATCTCGGCGATCCGTTTGCTCGCCCCCATGATGTTGGCCGGGCGGACGGCCTTGTCCGTTGAGACGAAGACAAATCGTTCCACATCGTATTTTTTGGCGCACTCGACCACGTTGAAGGTCCCGATCACGTTGTTTTCCACCGCTTTCCAGGGCTGCATTTCCAGCATGGGGACATGCTTGTATGCCGCGGAATGGAACACCACCTGGGGCCGGTTCGCAGAAAAGGCCGCCTCCAGTTCCCCCATATCCTGGATATCGGCGAGAAGCGGAACGATGACCACGTCCGGAAAACATCTGCGGAGGTCGAGTTCAATTTCAAAGAGCGGCGTTTCCGCCCACTCGTACAGGACGATCCGCGCGGGCTTGAACCGGCAGATCTGACGGGAGAGTTCCGAGCCGATGGAGCCGCCCGCGCCGGTGACAAGAACGCTTTTTCCGTTGAGATAGGCCCCGATTTTTTCCGTATCGAGTTTCACCACATCTCTTCCAAGAAGATCCCGGTAGACCACCTTCCGGATGGCGTTCACGCTGATCGCTCCGTTGATCAGCTCCCCATAATTGGGAACCATTCTGTATTTAAGCCCGCTATCCTTGCAATGGCCGACAATTTTTCGCATTTGACCGGCGTTGGCGGAAGGAATGGCGATCAGAACCTCGTCGGCCCTCACTTTTTCGGCGACGGGCGTCAGGTTTTCGATGGTGTTCAACACAGGAACGCCATGGATCTTTTTTCCCACCTTGACCGGGTGATCATCCAGAAACCCCACGACCTGGTAACGGAGTGTGGCGTTGTTCTGGATCTCCCGGTAGATCTTTTCGCCACAATTCCCGGCCCCGATAATCAGAAGGCGTTTCCGGTCACTGGCCTCCGCGTCCATGGACTTCCGGTAAAAGTGCTTCAGTACCGCCAACAGGGAGCCTTCGGCGGCATTTTCGAAATAGAACCGGACAAAAAGCCGGAACCCGGCGATAAAGAGGATGGTGATCCCCAGATCGATGATGAAAATGGTCCGGGAGAAGCCCTCGAACCGGTTGCTCAACAAGAGGAAACAGAGAATGAGAAGGGTGGAGAGGAGCGACGCCTTGATCACATTGATAAGATCGGAAATCCCCGTATAACGCCACATCCCTCTGTAAAGATCGAATCTAAAAAAACAAAACACCTTGATCAGGACGATGAGGGGGCTCCATCGCCAGTGAAATAGGGAAAAAGCGTGGGATGGATGAAAATCGAACCGGATCAGGAATGCGAGATAAAGGGATGAAAGCAGAAGGAGAATGTCAGAAATCAAAACCACATAAAAATTTTTATAGCGTAACTGACGTTTCATGGCAGCCTGAATCATCTCTGAAAATAAACTAAATGCAATAATCCGATTTTTCAAATGAGTCAATATTTCTTGTTGTACCCCTTATCTTATAAAAAAATAAAAATCCAGAATTATGATTCACGGGGATGGGGTGTCACTCTTTTTTCGTACAACGATATTCAGTATCGCCATGGCCGAAAACAGAATGGCCTGTCCTATAAAAAGAGCCACCGGCCCCAAGGGTTTTAGCATCATAAAAAAGAGGCCCGCGCCAAGCTGGACCAATCCGAAGGCGCATGCGATCTTCCAGTGATCGATCCCCCTCTCATTCACCAATATCTGATAGAGATGTTTCCGGTGGGGCATAAAGAGGTTTTCCTTTTTTGTCAGCCGGATCACCATCGTGATGGCTTCGTCGGCGTAGAAGGGAAAAAGGAAACCGGTCATGACCATAAAATCATTGAAGCCATTCGAAAAAACAAGCGTTATTCCCGCGAAGGCGAATCCCAGAAGGATGCTGCCCGTATCGCCCATGAAGACCCCGGCCACGGGACAGTTGAAGGGAAGAAACCCCAGGCATGCGGCCGATAAGACCAAAGAGAGGGTGACAAACCGGGGATCGCCCCCTCCCTGATTTCCATAAAAGAAAAGGAGTCCGAACCCCACCACGCCCGTAGTTGCCGCAATTCCGTTGATGCCATCCATAAAATTGTAACAATTGGCTGTTCCGGCGATAAAGAGCGTTGAAAAGATAACCAGAAATAGCCCGGAAGAGGGCCATCCCCTGGTGAAAAAAATCCATAGGGCCACGGCAAGGGAGAGAATCAGCTGGACGATGAGTCTGATTCGGGGGGCGATGTCGGACCGGTCATCCCACAGGCTGACCAGGGAGATCAGGCAAGCAGGGATTAAAAAAGCATAGGGAACGCCAAGGAGCAGGCCGCTCAGGGCAAAGGCTGCGGAGATCCCGATCCCGCCGCCCCTCGGAACCGGCCTCCTGTGGGAGCTTCTTTCGTTGGGGTGATCGGTCAGCCCCAGGCCTGCGCCATACCGTTTGATGGTCATCGCACCCAGCGCCCCGGTAATGAGGGAGAACACGATCCAAAAAAAGGGCGACGTCAATCAGACTCCTTTCATTCTCCGGGCGCGGTCGATGGAGCGGCCATTGCCTTGGGCCGCTTCATTCCATTTAAACACCGTCTCTTGGAATCCCTGTTCCAGGGTGTATGCCGCTTGAAAGCCGGTCTCTTGTTTCAGACGCTCTCCACTCACCGCCACATCCTCCAGATATTTTTCCACCCTCCTTTTCAAAGAGGGCCGTTTCACCCCGGCAAGAGCGACCGCCCGATCGGCCAAATCCGTGGCGATCCATAACGGCTTCACCGGCAGAAAAAGGCCAGGCCTCTTTTTACCCACCGCGCCATACATGGCGGTTACAATTTCATTCAGGGTGTGGATAGCGCCATCCGTGACATTGAAAATCTGATTAAAGTCAGCGGGATGGCGTGCAACGATCAGCGACGCCCGGACAAGGTCCGCCTCGAAAACGAGGGTTCTGCGGTTCCCGCCCTCTCCCACCGGAAAAAAGAGCCCCTTCCGGATGGCGGAAAAGAGGGTCCGGTAATTTCCCTTCATGCGCGAACCGTAAACAGCCGCAACCCTTAAGACCACGCCGATGGGCGAGGCGGGATCACCCCGTTTCCTCGCCCCAAGCACGATATCCTCCGCTTGCTTTTTACTTTTCGCGTAATAGGTGTCCGGATTGACCGCAGAGGTCTCGGTGAGCGGTTCCATTCCCCGGGTTTCGCCATAAACGGCGATGGTGCTGAAAAACACGAGCCGTTCAACCCCTGACACCTCGCACGCCTTGGCGATCAGTTCCGTTCCATAGGTATTGATCCTAAAATAGGAGGCCTCTTGATCCGGACCGGGATCGGTTATATGGAGCTTGGCCGCCAGGTGGAACACCAGGTGGACCCCCCTCACCGCGGCTTCCACCTCTGCTCGGTTGGTGATCTCCCCCTGAACGACCTGCACGGCATCGTCAAAAATCGGCGTTTCGGGAATCTTTCTCACCAGGGCTCTCACCTGGTATCCGGCGTTTAATAGCTCCGCCACGAGCAGGGGGCCTAAGGCGCCGGAGGCCCCAGTGACCAGAACGCTCTTTTTCAAAACAGTTTATATCCCCATTTATTGAAATATTTCGCGGCGCTCGCCATGAAAACCGAAGCCCATTTGAGATCCTTGTGGGCGGCCCTTTCCCAGCGATGAACCACCCGGGTATATGGATAGTAAACCGTTCGATGGGTCTTCTGCATGCGGCGGCACAGATCCACATCCTCGAAGTAGAGAAAAAAGCGCTCATCAAATCCATTGACCGCCCTCAGACAAGCGGTCCGGGTAAACATGAAGGCCCCTGACAGAAAGGGCACATCAATCACGGCGTCATAGCCGATATCTCGCATTTCATAGCGTGCAAGACGCTTTTCAAACAGATACTGGAAGGCATCCGGCACAAAGCGCCGGACAAAAAGATCGGCCACGGAGGGGTATCGTTTATTCAGATACTGGGGGGTCCCATCCTCGTTTTTCACCGAAGGGGCGACAATGCCCACATCCAGATGGTTCTCCATGAATGAAATCAGAGAACGGAAAATATCTGGAGCCACGGTCATGTCCGTGTTCATCAGACAAAAATAGCGGCCCTTGGCGCGCTTCAGATTCTTATTGTGATTGGCCCCATACCCTTCCCGTTTTTTATTCCGGGTCACCTGGATAGAGGGGTAGCCTTCCTGGATAAATGGGAGGGTTTCATCGGTGGAGCAGTTGTCGACAAGGAGCGTCTCAGAGGGGATTTCCGCCAGGGCATGGGTTAACGAGGGGAGCAGACGGGCAAGATCCTTCTGGCCATTATGGGATATGAGTGAAACAGTCAGGGTTGTCGTATCGTTCGTCATAAGCCACTTATCCTACAAGATTACTCGGGCCTTTTCAATACCGCGTAGGCCCCCTTGGCCATAAATTTTTTAACACCGGCAAGCGTCACCCGACGGTTTTTTTGGATCTTCTTTCGTTTCATCACCATGCCGGGGATGGAGCGGAGGGCGTCCTTTTTGGCCTTGAAAATGAGTTTTGTCCGGCCCTTCAGGGAGAACCAGACCAGACTCGCGGCGTTCAGGAACAGATGCTGGGGCAGATAGTAGAAAAAGAGGGGCCAGGGCATATTTTTCACATAGGTCCAGACCAGATTTCTGTGACCATGGTAGACGGTGAAATCGGAGTGCCTGCCGGTGGTGGCCGATCCCACATGGTAGGCCTTGGCCGAAGGCACATAGAGGCACCGGTATCCCAGAAGCCGCAGGCGGAATCCCAGGTCCACGTCTTCCAGATAGCAGAAGAAATCTTCGTCGAATCCCTTGGCCTCCATGAACGCCGCTCTCCTGTATAGGGCCGCGGCGGCGCAGGCGGAAAAGATCTCCTTTTGAACCGAATCCGACTCACTCGGTTTCACGCCATGCTTGTGCCGCCATACCAGTCCGCTGGTGTGATACACATCCTGAACACCATCCAGCACCTGGGGCTCTAAATAGCGGATCAGACGGCTTCCAAAAAAATCAAAGCCCGGATGATCTTCGGCGGCCTTGAGAAGATTTTCGAGCCACAGGGGTTCGGGGAAGGCGTCGGGATTGAGGAGCGCGATCCATTCGGAACCCTGGGCGTTCTGGGCGCCCAGGTTGTTGGCGGCGGCGAAACCGATATTCCCGCCCGGAGAGATCACGTCAATCCTCAGATTTAAATGCAAGAGGGCCTGGGGAGAAAAATCGGCGCTGTTA
>JAGVHJ010000281.1 GCA_020056645.1 Desulfobacterales bacterium | reverse complement strand
GGTGTTTATAGAACCTTTTTTACCATGTTTGGCAACCTTTTCAAAAGGTTGGCTCCCGGCAGGGCCGTCAAGGCGAATCCTACATGCGATTCCCCTGCCCGTCAGCCGATTTCCCCTTGTCCTCTTCGGAATCTCTAAAAGTTAACAGTTGACATCTCTACTCTGATAATCTACAGATCAGCCCAGCATCTTTATTCCTTTCATTTCTGAAAATTTATTTTTTTTCGCGGAGCGGCTGTCATATGAATGCACCCCTTTTCGAGGGCATTGAAATCGGAGCAGTCTCGGTAAAATGGGTCCAGAGAGACCCAGAGCGCACATTGGCATTTCTCTCGGTGAGGCATGAAGGAAAACCCATTGAAAAAGTAAGGGAGATCCTGGAAGGGGGCGGTGGGGAGCGAGAACGCAGGATTGTGATCACCGGCGCCGCGGCAAAAAGTTTGTTGAACCTTCCCTACCGCTCCGAAACAGAGTGTTACGAGCGAGCCGTATCCTATCATCGCCTTTCACCGGATATTCTGGTTTCACTGGGGGGAGAATCCTTCTCGGTATACCCCATGAAGGAGGGGCTTATCCGGAACATGATTTCCACCTCCAAGTGCGCGGCAGGCACTGGTGAATTTGTGGTTCAACAGTTCAAGCGCATGGACTTTCCCCTTGAAAAGGGCCTTCAGATCTCCCGGACAGGAAAAACCGTGACCTTGGCGACCCGATGTTCGGTGCACTGTAAATCGGACGCCACCCACAAGCTCAACAAAGGGGAGTGCGAACCCCAGGATATCGCAAAAACGCTGATTCATGATCTGGCCCTGAAAGTGCATAAAATGATCGAACAGGCCGAATGGCCCAAAGGCGAGATCCTCATCGCGGGCGGCGTGTCGTTGAATCCGGTTTTCATTGAACACCTGCGGGATCTGATGCCCCAGTCGGTCATCCATGTGGTGAACGAGAGTCCGTTTCTGGAAGCATTTGGCGCGGCGCTTCTCGCGAGCGACTCCCACCCGGGGAAGCCGGAACACCCTTCTTCCGGATGGGAAAAAGTTTCTCCCCCCCGGTTCGAAACCCTCAAGCCCCTCAAGGCCTCCGAGGCGCTCCTCGACTACCGGGTGAAAAAATGGGACCGGCCAGAGAGCGTTCCTTCCGGCGACTATATTCTTGGTGTGGATGCAGGCTCCACCACCACCAAAGCGATTCTTCTTTATCCGGAGAACGGCGCCATCGCCGCTGGAAGTTACCTAAGAACCCACGGGAACCCCGTGGCGGCGGTAAAAAGTTGCCTGAAGGAGCTGACGGACAAGTGTCGTGGACAGAAGATCACTCTAATCCAGACGGCGGTGACTGGTTCCGGCAGGGAGATGGTTTCGGTTTTCCTGAATAACTGCCTGAGCTTTAACGAAATTTTAGCCCACGCGCGGGCGGCCTCGGAAGCGGTGGGCGAGGTGGAAACGGTCTTTGAGATCGGCGGACAAGATTCGAAATATATCGCTTTTATCGGCGGAGTCCCCGTCGATTACGCCATGAACGAAGGCTGCTCCGCGGGAACCGGCAGTTTTCTTGAAGAGTCGGCATCCGTGGACATGGGAATCGAGGTCCAGGAGATCAGCGCCGCCGCAGAGGCCAGCGACACCCCCATCGCCTTTGGAGAGCGCTGCGCCGCCTTTATCAATACGGATGTGCGGAACGCCTTTCAACAGGGCGCGCGAAAAACTGATATCGTGGCCGGCCTGGTCTATTCCATCACCGACAATTATATTTCACGGATCGTTGGCCCGAGGCACATCGGATCCCTGATTCTCTTTCAAGGAGGGGTGGCCTTGAACCGGTCGGTCGGGCTCGCCATGGCGGCACGGACAAACCGGAAAATCGTTGTTCCGCCCTATCCAGAGCTCATGGGGTGCCTGGGCGCGGCCCTGATTGCAAGGGATCATCTGGCGGATGGCGATACGGAAAAAAGATCGGATGGGCTGGAGGATCTCCTCTCCGGGGCCATGACCGTTGATGGCGTGTTCAGATGCGAGAGCTGCGACAACCGGTGCGAAATTCAAAAAATAAAGATTCACGGGAGGAGCTATCCATTTGGCGGCCTCTGCGCCAAATACGAAAACAAGCGGCGTCATCAAAATGAGATTCGGGAGGGCCATGACCTGATCGCTCTCAGGAACCGAATGATGTCGGCAGGACTTGACGATTCTCCCCGTCCCGCTTTTTCCGGAACCATCGGCCTTCCCATGGCGATTTCCGCTTATGAGCTTTATCCCTATTACGCAACGCTCATCAATGAAATGGGGTATCGGGTTGTTCACTCCGAACCGAACCGGGTTGGAAACACCAAGTCCCGCGCCTCCATCTGCTATCCCGGTGAAATCGCCCATGGGGCCTGTTACGACCTCATCCACAAGCACACCGACTATATTTTTCTTCCCTATCTGCTCGAAATGAAGGTGCCGGATGGGTATCGCCACGCCTATACATGCCATACGACCACCATCATTCCGGATATCATCCGGAGGGCCTTTGACGGCATTGAAGAGAAGCTCCTCTCGCCCTATATTGGTTTCTCGGACCATCTGCTTCAGATGACGGAAAAGGAGATTGTAAAAATAGGACAACGGCTGGGCCTCACCGCGGAGACCTCCCTGAACGCCCATAAGAAAGCCTTCGCCCATTATCAGGCCTACAAAGAGAGCTCCCTGAGCGCCATTAAAAAAGAGCTGTCGCTCATCGCCCATGAGCCCACCATTATCATCGCAGGCAGACCATACACCGTATGCGCGCCGGAGGTGAACCTGGCCCTCCCGAAAAAAATAACCAGCAGGGGATTCCACGTCATTTCCGCCGACATGCTGCCGCCCTGCTCCCCCAACCCGGATCACCCGAAAAATGTATGGCGCTTTACCCAGCAGATCATGAACGCCGTCCACTATGTGAAGCAATTTCCCAACTTTTACATCTGCCTTCTCTCCTGTTTTTCATGCGGTCCGGATGCAAGCATCTACCACCTCGTCAGAAATCAGCTGGCCGGCGAGGTTTTCTGCTATCTGGAGATCGATTCCCATACGGCCCATGCGGGCTTTGAAACGCGGGTCGGGGCCTTCCTGGACATTATCGAAGAAAAGCGGCGTAAAGATAAAAAAGAAGCCCACGGAAAGGAGTAAATCATGGCCCATCAAAGAGCTGCTGGAGAGGCTCGGCTCTCGGACAATTTCAAATATATTCATGACGACGCCGGTAACAAGGTCCCCTATGATGATCCCCGCGTGGTGCATGTATGGCCGATCAATACAAACATCACCCTGACACGGACCATCGGGGCGACTTTCAACAAGCGGGGCTGGCGCTTCCGCTTCCCCGGTCCCACCGGTACCGAGACGATGCAATATGCGAGACAATTATGTTCGGGAAGGGAGTGCATTCCCTGCGTGGCGCTCACGGGCGGAACTTATAAGGATATGCTTCACTCAAGGGAAAAAGATGAAATCTCCGTCTATTACAATTTGAATCAGGAGGGCCCCTGCCAGAACGGCGGATGGTCGGTCATTTGGGACACCTTCCATGCGCGGCTGAAACAAGAGAATACGATCTTCATGGCATACCCGTGCATTGACAACAACTTCATGGGCCAGGGCGATATCTTCGCCCTTGAGATGGCCATCGCCATCGCCCTGGGAGATATTTTCGAGGAGGCGGAAACCACGCTCAAGTGTCTGGCCAAAGAGCCGGAAGAGGCCCGGCGGCTTTTCAAGCGCTACACCGGTCATGTCGTCTCGAGCATCCCCAGGGGCGTTTTAGCCTTAAAAAAGGCCCTGGATCAATGGATCGAGACGATGAAGCGGATTCCCCTGAAGGGGAGTCTCAAGGAGGTTCCCAAGGTGCTTCTTTTCGGTGGGTTGAATGTCATGTTCATTCACCACCCCATTTCCCAATTCTTTGAAGAACAGGGAATGATCGCCAAGGTTATCGATTTTTCCGAGGGTGCGAGCTGGCTCACCTCCGAATATATCACGCGGTTCGGTCTGACACAGGGGCTCATGGAGCCGGAATCCCAGTATGGAGCCCTGCCCTTTCTCCGTTACCTGCGGCGTCCCGGAAGCGGCGTGAAAACCGTCTTGAACGCATTACGGGCAAGGGTTCACCTCTGGGGTTTTGATACATTGATCCAGATTCTGAGGAAGCATATCGGAAAGAGCGGTTTGCTCTATGACGGCCACATCCCCTTTCCCCGGCTTGCCCGGGAGGGCCACGCCTATGCATCCACCAACGGCTTCAACGAAACATCCATCAGCGTGGGAAGATATGTGGCATCGGTTCAGGATGGCGTCTTTGACGGCCTGGTGAATGTGGGGTCGTTCAACTGCCAGCCCGCCATGAACGCCCAGGCCATTCTCCGGCCCCTCGCAAACGCCCATGGCATGCCATTTATTTCGATCGACAGCGAAGGTCCCTTTCTCTCCGCAAGCCAGGAGCGGCTATTAGAGACCCTTACGGTCCAGGCCCGACGACACCTGGAGAAAAAGCGGAAACGATAACAGCCCCCCAGGCCTTCCACCCCCCACCCGAGAAGATCATTGAAATTATCCAGGCCTCAAGGGGTTGTATTCCGGGTGATCCTTTAAGAATTGAATCCTGGAACTTTCAAAGAACTGTTAATTTATGAACAGATCCGAATAAAACACGATACGTTTGTCCCGATTTCTCAGGGTAATCGCATTTGGGATGCGTCTCCTTCGGCCCTGCCGGGGGCCAACCTTTTGAAAAGGTTGCTAAACATATTCAAATAAAGATTCAATAATCACCATCTAAAAACCTCTTTGTCCAGCTTTTTAAAAGC
>JAGVHJ010000074.1 GCA_020056645.1 Desulfobacterales bacterium | reverse complement strand
ACGTGGATGTCCATACCCGCATTGCACATGCCCGAGTCGCCCATGAGAGCCAAGAAGGGGATCTTCGATCCGTTTTCCAGATCTCCGATGGCAGCGCCGATGGCCTGGCCGACACCGTGGCCCACACCGGCCTGGTCGTTGGCGGTTATACAGGAACCGGGCCGTGTAAACTGCAGATAGGGCATGATAAAGTCGCTCATGGTGTAACCGTCGATGGATACACGCACCGCACTGCCGTAAAGTTCCTCGTTGACCTCACGGATGATCTGGGACAGGTAACCGTAGTGGAGGATATTCTTGGATTTGTAACGCGGATGATCCGGACCGTATTTGTATGCCTGGGCCTTTCTCGCCGTTGTCCCCGTCGCCATGGATTGTTTGCACCGTTCGGCCCATTCTTTGCGCTCGGGGCCGATTTTGTCATAGCCGTTTTTCTTGATGCATTCGTTGAGCTGCTTCATGACCACTTTGGTGTTGCCCACCAGGGAGGCCTTGGTGTTGATGTAGGTCCATACATATTCATCGCATGGGGCGATCTGGACGCTTTCGGGCCATCCTCCTGCATACCCGTCAAAGAAACCGACTTT
Organism: Desulfobacterales bacterium; assembly: GCA_020056645.1. GTDB lineage: Bacteria > Desulfobacterota > Desulfobacteria > Desulfobacterales > JAHIVH01 > JAHIVH01. The sequence goes on along the minus strand of JAGVHJ010000074.1, from coordinate 3,034 downwards.
GAGTCCGATGGGAAGCATCAGGTCGAATTCGTTCCGGAACTTCGGGAACCCCCGGTGATGGAGCGGATGTTTTTCGCTGACGGCCGCACGGCCCAGACGCCGGGTGTTGAAGGGGATCTGGGTAAGGTTGATGAACTCTTCGATCTCCTTGCCTGCCTGATCCCAGGCAGGATAGTCGCCCAGAATGATAAAGGGCTTCTTGGACGCGAAGATGGCCTTGGCGGCCTTCTCTATCGCCGCCGGATCCGCACCTGCGGTGATGGGTGTTCCGGTATCCTCCTGACGCCATTTGGGCAGGTAGTCGGCATGCTGCGGGAAGAAACCACCCCAGTAGTGCTCTCTCGCCTCATCTTTCATGAACAGACAATCAATGCCTAATTCAAAGGCAACCGGGCCCATCGGGGCCGTTGTGGCCACCCTGAAGCCGCGGGTCATGAACTGCTTTATCGACCAGGGATAGAAGCAACGCTGGGACCACTTGGTGACGTGCTCGAAGAATTCGGCGCAAATACTCTCCTGAATGGTGTTGTATAATTTGTCGTGTTCCTGTTCCTGCCCGCCACCCAAGAAAATGATAGGCGAATTGCTCAGGTAGGCTTGCTGCATGGCACTGAAGGAATTTCCCGTACCCGGTCCCACGGTACCGAAACAGACAGCGGGTTTCTGAGTGACCTGGGTATAACCTTCCGCCGCATAGACAGCGTTCTGTTCATGGCCAAACACGATCAGCTTGATGCCAATCCGCGAAATGGCATCCACGAAATGCCAGATGTGACCGCCCGGAACACCCCAGGCGATGGTGACCCCATGCTCCCGAAGGATTTCAGCTACGTATTTCCCCACCGAGGGATACAGTTCCCGCTTCCCCAGAGGAATTTCCAGCTTCTTCTGGGCCGCTTCATCGAATTCAATTCCAATCTTTGGCATCGTTTTGTTCCTCCCTTTTTAATAAAAGTTAACTGGCAAAAAATCCCCTCTCCATATCGATTGAGATGCCCGAGGGTTGTTCCGCGGAAGCAACCCTCAGGCATCGGTATCTCGTCTTTAATCCCTCACAAGGCTGTTTAAACATCGAAACACGGAAAAGAACCGATATGTTCTTGTTCCCACCGATTACCCTTGTCCATTACGATGTAGATACACAAATCGATACGCTCCGGCTCTAATTGGTGCAGAAGATACAGGCTGTGCTATGCTGTGCTATTATGACATTCTTGAAAAGAAATATTACATTCGTTGGTACTCATCTAATATAATGTTTTTACTATGTCAAGAAAAAAAATCATCGAGGTCCATCTTTTTATGATTGACGGTAGTTTCCACGACCGGGCAAGAGGGATTTCGAATCATTTATCAGCCTTGACACCTGTCTTGGTTTTCCCGTATAGTACGCGCCGTTTCCGACGCGCGTCTTTCCTGAGGCATCTCTCCGGGTCGGGAGAATGACCCGTTTGTATTTCCGGCATTCCGGGGAAACCGGAGCATCCACAAGTCCCATTGAAACACAAATGAGGGGTAAAATGAAACAAGTTCTTCTCATCAGCATGCCCTTTGCCAGTATCCGCTATCCTTCGCCCTCCCTCGGTCTTCTCGAGTCCCTTCTGAAAAGGGAAGGTATCGGCTGTGAGATCCTTTATTTGAACGTTTTTTTTCATGCTTTCTGCAGGCATCCCGGCGTGTATGAAGCGGTCGCCGATCTTATCATCATGGGGGAATGGGTCTTCGGCGAAGTTCTCTTTGGAGGAAAATGGGCTCAAACAGAAAGAGGGGGGATCGAATCTCTGAGTTCGCCCCTTCTTCCGGCGGAACCGGAGCTCAAGGCTATTAAAAACGGCCTTGCCTTACTCCGATCCATGGCCGGTCCCTTTATCCGGAGCTGCATGGATGCACTGGAAGAACGTGATTTTTCCATTGTCGGGTTTACATCGGTGTACAGCCAGCAGGTGGCTTCACTGGCCCTAGCTCAGGAAATCAAAAGGCGCTGGCCGGATCGGATCGTTGCCTGCGGCGGGGCCAACTGTGAAGGAGAAATGGGCAGAGCGATGCTCAGGCTATTTCCCTTTGTGGACTGGGTTTTTGACGGAGAGGCGGATCTTTCTTTCCCAAAGGCCGTAAAACAATGGGTTGATGGCCGGCCCCCGGAAGGCATTCCCGGGGTCGCCTTTCGGCACATGGACAAGGTGATCTCCCAGGGACCAGGGTTGTCTCCGGAAATGGACGACCTGCCGTATCCGGATTTCGACGATTATTTTTCCGCATTGGAAAAATGGGCCCCGGATTACCGGCCTTTTGCCCCCATCTCCCTGGAATTCTCCAGAGGGTGCTGGTGGGGAAAGAAATCCCAGTGCATCTTCTGCGGTCTGAATTCCCAGTCTCTGCACTATCGCCGAAAGAGCCCCGAGCGGGCTGAAAAGGAGGTCAAAACGCTGACGGATCGATACCGGACAGACCGGGTGATCCTGACCGACTCCGTTCTGGATGCACGTTTTTTTAAAACCCTGCTTCCGGCCCTTGCAGAATGGGGGGGACTTGAGGAATTGTTTCTGGAGGTAAGAGCGAATTTAACCCGGGAGCAGATCCGGTTGCTCAGATTCGCCGGGGTGACCCATTTCCAGCCGGGGATCGAAAGCCTCGACACCGAAATGCTAGCGTATATGGGAAAAGGGACCCGCCTTTTGCAAAACGTCCAGCTTTTGAAATGGTCCAGGGAGTTCGGCATTTATCCGACCTGGAACCTTCTATTCGGATTTCCCGGAGAAAACCCTGAAGCCTACCGCAGGATGTTCCTGCTGATACCCTCTCTGATGCACCTTTGCCCTCCGATGGATCTTAGCCCGGTGCTTCTGGTCCGTTTCAGCCCTCTTTATGAGAACAGCGCCCGGTGGGCTTTGCGCAACCTCAGGGCCCACCCGGGTTACCGCTCGGTATATCCGTTCGAAGCGGATGACCTGGATGCGCTGGCCTATTTTTTCGAGGCCGAATATGAGGGAAAAGAAAATCGATATGCCTTTATTAGCCCGTTGAAACAGCAGGT
>JAGVHJ010000172.1 GCA_020056645.1 Desulfobacterales bacterium | reverse complement strand
GGTGTTTATAGAACCTTTTTTACCATGTTTGGCAACCTTTTCAAAAGGTTGGCTCCCGGCAGGGCCGTCAAGGCGAATCCTACATGCGATTCCCCTGCCTGAAATCGTCTGTTGTATTGTATGTTGGGTTGGTCCATAGTAAGGTGTTTTTAACCGTTTTTTCCCCATAAAAATTGACCGGCAAAAGATATCCATATGAGCGAAAAACGAGAAATCCTTTTCATTGAAGATGATTTGAGAGAGCGATCCGCCCTATGCCATGAAATCGAAAACTGGGGCTATCATGTGACGACAGCCCATGATGCGATAGACGCTCTTTCAAAGATCAGGCTCTCCCCATTCGGACTTGTTATCGCAAGCTGTGAGATATCCAACACATCTGCGGCGGCTCTGCTTGAAAATTTAAAAAACGAAACCGATGGGATCAAGATTTTGTTTATTTCAGGCAGGCCCTGTGTGGAAGATGCGGTTGACTTGATGAAGCAGGGGGCCTTCGATTATCTGACCAAGCCTGTCGACCCGCTTCAGTTGCGGCTCATCACCGAAAAAGCCTTTTTTAATGCAGATGAAATCATCGAGAGCAGGCATCAGAAAACCGAAAAAACCCATATCGTGACCGCAGATCCCGGGATTAAAAAGCTTCTTGATATGGTGAGTCAAATCGCCGACAGCACGGCGTCGGTCCTTATCCAGGGGGAGAGCGGGACGGGAAAAGAACTTTTTGCACGGTTTATCCATGAAAACAGCAGACGATGCCGAGCCCCGTTTGTCGCGGTTAATTGCGCGGCCCTTCCGGAGACGCTTCTTGAGAGCGAGCTGTTCGGTCATGAAAAGGGAGCGTTCACAGGGGCCGTGTCTAAGAAACCCGGTAAATTCGAGCTGGCCGACGGCGGCACCCTTCTTCTCGATGAGATCACAGAAATGCAGTACCACCTGCAATCCAAACTGCTCCGCGTGCTTCAGGAAAAAATGGTGGACCGGGTCGGCGGTTCAGCGCCGGTGAAGGTTGATGTCCGGGTGATCGCGACCACCAACCGGGATATCCGAGAATCCATCGATGGGGGTGACTTCCGGGAGGATCTATACTATCGTTTGAACGTGATCCCGGTCAGGATTCCCCCCTTGAGACTGCGCAAGGGAGACATTCCCCTGCTTTCCCGGCATTTTATCGAAAAATACAACGGGATTGACGGACGGAACGTCAAGGGATTGACAAAAACAGCCATGGTGCGGCTGGAAACCCTTCCCTTTAAAGGCAATGTTAGGGAAATGGAGAATATTATTCAGCGGGCCGTGCTCTTGGCCCAGAGTGATTTCATCGAGGAAAAGGATCTCTATCTCGACGAACCCTCTGATGAGGAGGCGTTGATTCTTCCCGATAGCGGCATCGATTTTCCCGGTGATTTAGAGCCTGGCCCTTTGAAGGATGTGGAAAAGAAACTGATATTTCAGGCCCTCGATAAAACAAGCGGAAACAGAACCCACGCAGCCAAGATTTTAGGAATCAGCGTCCGGACCCTCAGAAACAAGCTGAACGAATACCAAAAAAATATGGAATAGCCATTTAAGGCATGCATTTTGCTTTTCTTTTTTACAAATGCCATATCACTTTGTAAACAGAAGGTTTAAGCAAAAAAGAGGCGTGTATGAAGGCGCAGTTTCCTTTTGACAAAACCCACCAATTTTTAAGCCGCTCCATGGATATTTCGGCGAGAAGGCACAACCTGATCACGGGAAATATCGCCAACATGGATACGATCGGTTATAAGCCCAGGGATATCGATTTTCAGAAAACCCTTGATACGGCCATGAAAGATCCTGAGCCATCCTATCTGACACTCACCCATCCGGATCATTTCACGGAGGCGAACGAGTCCGCTTCTTTGCGGATGCCCGGTCAAATCATGGATGAGGCCGACGAGTATCATCTCGACTCGGTGGATATAGACCGGGAAATGTCAAACCTTGTTGAAAACAATATCCAGTATCGGACGGCGGCGGAAATGCTTTTGCGGAAAATCGGCATTCTGCAATACACCCTCAGCGAAGGAGGAAAATAATGGAATTGATGAACTCGATGAAGATTAGCGCCACCGGTCTTTCGGCCCAGCGCACTAAGATGAATGTGATCGCCGAGAACCTGGCGAACAGTGAAACCACAAGAACGAAAGAAGGCGGGCCCTATAAACGGAAAATGGTGGTATTGGAAGGAAAGCCCATGGAAAGTTTTGAACAAATTCTTGCCGGTCAGGAGATGACCGGCTGTTGTCCAGGGAAAGGCGCTTCCGGCAAGGAGCTTCAATGTAAAACGCCCTGTGATCCGGAGGGCAAGGAAGAGGAGCATTTGGGGGTCGCCGTGACCGAAATCGTGGAGTCACCGGAAGATTTCAGACTTGTCTACAATCCCAACCATCCGGATGCGGACCCGGTCACGGGGTATGTGGCGATGCCCAACGTGGATTATTTGACGGAGATGGCGGATATGATTGTGGCGAGAAGAGCCTATGACGCCAATGTGACGGCCCTCTCAAATACCAAGAGCATGATATTAAAAGCTCTCGAGATTGGAAAATAGGCTTACTCTCGTGGGGAGGCCGCTCTTTTTTTGGGATGAAATAGTAAAACGATGAGGACGGGGAGACATGGCGATGGATGAGTTGAAGATAACCGGAAAGCTTTCCTTGAACGACCAGCTGCTCAACAGGAATAAGAAAACCGCCGGGCCGAGTTTTGAGGAGCGCCTGAAAGGGGCGATCAAGGAGGTCAACGATCTGCATCACACGTCGGATCAGGCCATCGAAAAAGTTATCAGGGGAGAGATGGGGATTCATGAAGGGATGATCGCCATCCAGGAGGCTGACACCTCCTTGAGGCTTTTGGCGCAGGTCAGGACCAAGGTGATGGCTGCTTACAATGAAATCATGCACATGCAGTTCTGAATCTTCCCACTGGAAAAGGCCCTTGACCGATGGATGCTTTTGTTAATGGACCGACATCGAAAAACAGGCGAAGCCAGACGATATGAATACCTTAATTGAGCAAATTATAAATATCTACAAGAACATGCCGCTTTCCCGGAAAATAGTGACCGGCGTCATGATCGTGGTGGTCATCGCGGGTTTTCTCACCATGTTCATGTGGGCGAATAAAATTGAATTTCAACCGTTGTTCACCAATCTTGTTCCGGAAGACGCGGCGGCCATCACCACAAAGCTCCAGGAAAAGCGGGTTCCCTATAAGATCGAGGGGAATGGCAACGTGATAACGGTGCCATCGAACAAGGTGTATGACTTACGGCTCGCCCTGGCCGCCGATGGTATCCCCAAGGGGGGCTTTGTGGGATATGAAATTTTTGACGAGTCCGATTTCGGCACCACCGAGTTCGTTCAGAAACTGAACCGGCAGCGGGCGCTTCAGGGAGAACTATCGAGAACCATTCAGGCCTTTGATCAGGTCGAGGAGGCCAAGGTGATGATCGTTCTCCCGAAAGATTCGGTATTTATCGAAGAGTCCAAACCCGCGTCGGCCTCCGTTCTGTTGAAATTGAAATCCGAGCTTAATGAGAAAAATATTCAGTCGATCGTCCATCTGGTGGCGAGTTCCGTGGAGGATTTAACTCCCCAGATGATTTCGATTGTGGACACTACGGGCCGGGTTCTCTTCAAACACCCCTCAGAAGATGAACAGACCCAGAAATTGACCGATGACCGGGCGAAAACCCAACTGACATACAAGGCCCATATTGAACAGACTTATGCCGAGCAGATTCAAACCATGCTTGAACGGATCGTTGGAATGGATAATGCGATCGTGAGGGTTTCCGCTGAGATGGATTTCACCCAACAGACCACTCAGGAGGAGATCTTTGACCCGGAGGAGAGAAACACGCCCTTTGTGAGGAGCCGGAAAACAACGACGAAAAATTTAGAAAAGCAGGGGGATGGGGCTGGCATAGTCTCTAGCGTCAATCCCGTGACACCGCCGCCGGGTGCGGGAGCGGCAGCGGCGGCGGCTGAAAAGTGTGACTCCAATGACGACACGGTGAACTATGAATTGAGCAAGTTGACCCGGCAGAAGGTGAAGCCCCTTGCGGTCCTCACACGGCTTTCCGTGGCGGCGGTGGTTAACGGCGCTTATGCTTATGAAACCGGGAAGAGCGGCGAACGCGTTCAGAAATATGTTCCGAGGACCAATGCGGAAATGGCTCAGTTTAAAGCCATTGTGGAAAAGGCTATGGGGTATGACGAAAATCGGGGAGACCAAGTGACCGTGGAATCGTTCCCCTTCTCCCAGATGGAGATGGCCTCAACGGAAGCCTCTTCCCTTGTCAAGGATTTTTTTAAAGAGTATGGACGCATGGTAGCCAATATTGTTTTTGTTCTGATTTTATTTTTCTTTGTTGTCAGGCCACTGGTGAAGACAGTCAAAGAGATTCAAGCCGGGGGAGCCGAGCCGGAGGTGCCTTTGATCGGAGAGGATGGGTTGCCGATTCTTGATCCCTCCCAGAAACAAGAGCTTCCCAGCCTGGACACCATGTCTCCCCGTGAGAAAGCAGTCTTTTTGGCGGAAGATGATGTGGAGAGGGCGGCGAACATATTGAGGGGCTGGTTGAAAGACACCGAATAGGGGGAGAACTCATGGAAGAAAAAACAGATGGAAAAACAGCCAAGATGACAGGCCCTAGGAAGACGGCCATCTTTCTTCTCGCCATGGGAGAAGAGTACGCTTCAAAAATTTTCAAACGGATGACCAATCGGGAAATTAAACAAGTGGCCTCAATTATGGCGGAGATCGATCACATCACCCCCGAAGAGCTGGATACGGTCTCAAAGGAGTTCGTGGTGAGTTTCGAAGGAAACATGAAGCTTGTGGTGGAAGGGGGCTCCTTTTCAAAGAAGGTCATCGGCAACGCCTTGGGTAATGATTTCGCCGCCTCTATTTTTGAAGACATCGAAGCTGCAAAACGAGACCTTCCCTTTGACTGGAGCCGCAAGGTGGATGTGCACGCCCTTTCCAACTATATTGAATCCGAGCATCCCCAGACAATCGCCATGATTCTCGCTCATTTGCCGTCGGATATCGCGTCGGAGATTATGTCGTCGCTTCCGGATGATCAAAAGGGGGAGATCGCCATGAGAATCGCCCATTTGGGGCAGGTGCCCGAAGAGATTGTAAGAGCCGTGGACGAGGCCCTGAAAGAGGAGCTGAGCACCCTCGGCGGTTCTGGAGGAAAAGCGGGCGGCGTTCAGGTGTTGGTGGATATTATTAACGGTCTGGACAAGGCCTCGGAAGAGATCATCATGGAAGCCATCGAAGAGGAACATGCCGAAATGGCGGCGGACATCAGGGCCATGATGTTTGTCTTTGAGGATCTTCTCCGTGTGGACGACAAGGGGTTCAGGGAGATTTTGAAAAAGGTCGAGAGCAGCCAGCTGACCCTTGCCCTGAAAACAGCCAGTGAGGAGATGCGGGAAAAACTATTCAAAAATCTTTCTTCCAGAGCCGTTGAAATGCTGAAGGAGGATTTGGAGGTCATGGGGCCGACCAAACTATCCGAGGTGGAGGAGGCCCAGCAGGCCATTGTAAACGCGGCCAAGGAGCTGGAGGCTGAAGGAACCATCAGCCTGGGCGGCAAAGGAAAGGATGATGTCCTTGTCTGATCGAGTATCCAATAAAAAAGCAAAGAATGCCGGTGACGCTTCGACGGAGGAGTGGGTCGCTTGGGATATCCGGACATTTGAGAAAATCGAAACCGAGCGTGACCAGGCGTCGGAGAATAAGGGAATCGATCTTAAGGCGTCGTTTCAACCCTTGTATGAAAAGAAAAAGATGGCCCCGGAGGATCGGTTCGTCCTTATGTACCAGAAAGAAAAGGATCAATCAGATTCAGGAGCCTCTTTTGAGCCTTCGTTTACCCAACCGCCTCCGCTCTCCCAGGAAGAGCCTCAATCAAACGAGGCGCCCTTGGAAAGCGAGGCTAT
>JAGVHJ010000075.1 GCA_020056645.1 Desulfobacterales bacterium | reverse complement strand
GGACAAACTCTGTTTCACACCGTGTCTTCCCGCGGATTGGAAGTCGTTTAAACTGCACTACCGCTATCGGGAGACCCTCTACCACATCAATGTGGCGCAGACCCAGGAAGAGATAACCGGGCCGGCGGTGAGTGTCGATGGCGTAGCGCAGCAAGACCCTGTGATTCTCCTTATCGACGACCGCCGGGAACACAACGTCGAGGTAAGGCTAAGGGCCTCCATCACAGCCCCGATCACACCCATTTAATTCCATTGTAACTATTCAGTATGGCGTTGCTGTGTAGATTAGGCCTTTGTTTTCGCCAGTTCAGCAAAAAGCAAAAGAAGCTCCCGAAAAAAATAGGGAACGAACAAAACGGGCTTTTCGCCATCTTGATGAATCGCTGCTGAATAGTTACATTCCATTTTGCATTCAAACCGCTACCTGTGTTGGGGGCGGCCTCAGCGCCTCGACCTATTCCATATACGCCTCTGGGGCTTCCTCCTGCCGCCTTGATATCACTTTGAATACGAAATGGAATAATCAGCAAAAAGGCCCCTTTTTTTTCAGGGTTCAGGAGGTTTTCTTTTTTCCCCTTGGGAGTATGGTTTTCAAATAATCGTCTGTTGATTCAAAAATCGGATCGGCCTGATTCAAAGTACGCATCAGCGGAATAACCTTGGTGCGAACCCCCATGCCTCGGGCATCCACATACCCATAACCACGAAGAACTTCCATAATCAGAGTATTTTTTGGCGAGCGTTGCCCTGCAATCATTTTGCTGATGGTCATTGAGTTTTGGAGTTTTCCAGGACTAATGATTTCAAGCCGGTCAACGTAATTCGTGACTTCAATATCAACCGATCTGGTCCAGTCCCTGTGAGCCAAGGCGTTGATGACCGTTTCCCGAACGGCTTCCCACGGATAGAACCAGGCTTTTTCCCGCCTCATATTTTCGTCGATTTCAGATGCTTCCTGGGTGATAAAGGGTTCTATCGCCGAAGAAAATTTTTCAATCAGCCCCTCATCAACCAACTGTTTCCGTCCCGATTCGGTGACTTGCCAGCGCCCTACCAGAGGCGCGTCAAGAACCACGTCCAGCAATGCCTGATACTCTTTGTCATTCCCTGCAAAGGCCATCACCCGTAAGCCAGCTTGCCGAAGAAAGCGCCGGGGGTTAACTCCAAAACACACCAACCCCGCCACCGAGCACACCGTGTTTCCCACGCCGTCTTCAGCCATCAGACCCAACCCAAGCAGACGCTCAATCCACTCAGCATCACTTTCAGGCACCGCCGGATCATTGATGATATGGCGCAAATAATAATCCAAGCGTCCGGCATCAAGGTTTACGAAAGAAGCGCCCGTAACAGGCATTGCCTCGACATGAAGCAATCCACCACTTTGGAATAGTCGCAGTTGCTGTTCCCGGCTCGCCAGCTCAGACCGATCCCCCATTCGAATATAGACATCCTCCCGATTGTTGTGGCGTACCACATAGGGCTTGGATATTCCAATTGAAAGGGTGATCACTCCCACACGGCAATTCTCTTCAACAAGAATTTCTTCATAAAAAGGAATAATCTGGGGATGGACCTTGTCCCGAAACACATTCAGCACCCACTCTTGAGATTCAGGCCGTTGCAAGCCTGAAATCTGGCCGCTATCTTCCACACCCAAGAGAATTCGACCGCCCTGTAAATTGGCCAAGGCAACAATTTCTTTAGCCAACTGCTCGGGACGGATGTCGTCGCGCTTAAATTCAACGCCGGAATTTTCTCCGTTAGCAATAATTTCCAATAATTCGGCTTTCAGCATCTATCCCCTCAAAATCCGTATTTGGCTCTACGTTGATTGAAAGCGGCCCTTCCACCTTCCAGAATAATGGCGGCCTTATCCCTAACCTCTGGAACGTCGATAGCGCCTTGGGCTTCAGCGGGCATCCGGGCCTGACCGTCTGCGGCTTCAAATACACCGATCCACTCCGCATCACCGAAAACCGGTATATTTGCGTTGTGAGTGGCAAAGATGAACTGACGGGCAATTTTTGCAGAACGAAGCTCCGCCACAATGCGATCTGCGATGAACGCATTATCGAGGTTATCCTCCGGTTGATCCATAATCAACGGGTCCAGGTTCTGTAAAAGCAGCAGATGCAGTATTGCCGTGCATTGCTGACCGGTAGAAAGTTTGTCCAGTGGCCTGAAGTTTTCCTCGCCTTCATGGGCTGTATTCAATTCAATATGGATCAAGTCGGGCAGTTCCAGTTCCTCAAGCCGCAGAATCTGATCCATTGACAAACGCACAAGCGCGTCGGCAACCGTTGGCGTCACTCCCCAATCAGCATTACGAAGTGATTCGGCCCCTCGCCGAATCATTTCAGCCAGTTTTACCGGGGAAAAGTCATCTGCCGTTTTAACCCAGGCAAGCCGGGCTTCTCCCACTCCATCGAGCTTGCAACCCAGAAGAAAATCCACCACCGGTTTGCGATCAGATTCTGCTTTAACTTCCAAGCGGAGTTTCTTGTCCAGGCGTTTATTAAGCTTTTTCAGTGAACGTTCAAACTGAGCAGAACGCTCAGCCCGCATCGCAGACAGTTCATCCAATACCGCTTGGCGTTGTCTTTGAAGCTCGACACTCAGTTTTTTATGATTTTCTATCACTATTTTTTTTGGACGAATCCGCTCAATTTTTTTCATCAAATCCTGGAACTCTATACCAATCTGTCTACCGGTTTTTCCTTCGCAGGAAGGCAGGCCCTTGAATATTTTTTCAAGATTACCTTCTTCGTTTTGAATACCAACATTTAATTCCTCAGTGATTTTTTCAATTTTCTTTTTTGCCGTGGCATATTTCACCTGCCACTGGTTCAACAGGTTCTCAGCATCGACACGCAGATCATCCAACTCCTTTTTCATTTGGCGCAGACCGTCTGCATGGAGAAGTTTTTCAAGTGAAAGATCGCTCAGAAAAGCCGTATCAGGTAGGCTGTCCCGCACGGCCTGGAACGCCTGATCGATATTTGGCCCCTCCTCGTTCAGCACTCGTTTTAACAGACGTTTCTCCGTTTCGAGAAGGGGCACAATTTTCAATTTATCTTCCAACCCAAGATTTTTAAATTGATCAACTTGTTCTTCCAGTTTCGGAAGGCGTGCGACCTCGTCTTCAATGGTTGCGATCTTGTCTTGAGCCTCAATAAGCTTCAGTCTGTTTTCCGCCAATTTTTTGAGCGCCCGTTGAATGATCACCTCACTGCCTTGCTGGCTCGATTCCAGAAAACGGGATAGCAGTTGACGCTGGCTTGTCTTATCCTGGGCAATTTCATAAATTTCATTCTGGCCATAAATTTCAATTTCTGGCAATAAATCAGCGGGCGTAAACGTGGATGGGTTCCCGGCTTCATCACTGACGCTGGCGCTCTCGCCGTAGCGCCGGGCCACGGTAAAACGCTTGCCATTCATTTTCGATGAACGGATCATCAGTTCCACACGAGCCCGGGATTTCCCCAGGTTTTCTTTTATAATCTCATCGTGCTGCTTCTGCGCATTTTTACCTATGGGGCGCAAGCCCAAGACATAGCGGATGCATTCAAGCAGTGTCGATTTACCGGTCCCCCGTCCCCCGATAACCGCATTCAGATGTTCAGAAAATTCGATCTCGACCCCATCCAGGTATCCACCGGTGATCTTTAACCGTTCGATGCGAGAGTAATACGTCTCACCAACATCACTGTTAAGACGCAGCCGCGATTCCGGGTCCTGAAACGCCAGTTTGAACGAATCAAAGCAGGGTGTGGTCATTTTGATCAGGCAGAAAGCTTTCGGATTGGCCAGATCTTCTGGTATGGCGACATCCTCGGCATTAATGATGCCCACAGGGAGATCACGCTTATAGGCTGGATCATTATTTAAAAGAATCTGCCTATACCCGTTTTCATCTTCGTTTTTCAGGTCATCCAGTGCTCCGGGTATTTGGACCGCTTTAAGCAGCGGATTCTTCCATATATGGACAAGCCTCTGCCGAAGCACACCACTATCATTTGTACAATGCGCCGCATAAACAACCCCGCCAAGTTCTTCAACTTTTTGAAGAAGATGGTTCCCGCCAAGATTTGAAGGCCAGACGCCGTTTTCCGGATCAGTCAATCCCAACGCGCCCAGATAGCGGTTAAGCTGGTCTTTTGTTGTGTTTTCAGAGAAAAGACTGACAAAATGGGCCTTCTCGGTTGACGCGATTTCAAACCCTGGAAACACAAGAATACCCTGCTGATTCATCGCTGTACGAATTGCATCCACACCATCAATATTGCCATGATCAGCCAAACCAACCACGTTGATTCCGTTTTCAAGCGCGACATTAACAAGCGTTTGATTATATTCCGCCTCGGTCAAACCATGATCAGCGCCTCGAAAGGCGATATAACCCACTGGATTAACCTGAAGCGCACACTTCCAGAATTGGGCTTTGGTATGGAATTTTGTCATATTGATGTTCCTTTGATCGTCTGCGCCGCCTGTTTTTATGCTGAGAGGTCTAAAACAGAGTCAAATTAAGTGGCGGACGATTAAATGTCAAGAAAGAGTGCATAAACAGAGTCGCTTAACCCATCATTTCGATTTTTCAAAAAAAT
>JAGVHJ010000417.1 GCA_020056645.1 Desulfobacterales bacterium | reverse complement strand
CAACCCGCCACGCCACCGAAACCATTGCCGGAAAAAAAAGGGAGCTTCTATGCTCACGGGAGATCGATGGTTGCGGCCTTTCTCTTCCCTCCATGGTGGAGATGCTTCCGGACCGTTATCTCCTCTATGTGGCGTCGCCGGATATCTTGATCCATCTGGGGCTTTCTCATCGATTGAATCAGAAGCCATTTCTCCTTCATGTGAAAAAGGATGAATCGTCCCGGACCAGGATCGTAACGATCTGCGTCAACAATAAACCCGCCTTTTTTTCCCTCTTTGCGGGTGGCTTTACCCTCTCCGGCCTCGAGATCCTGGATGCTTCCGTGTATGTTTGGAAGAACAACACGGCCATTTTTATGTTCCGGGTGACGCCGCCCAAAGACACTCTTTTTGAAGAGGAACGGTGGGTCAGGATCGAGAAGAATTTTCACCAAATCGTGTCGGACCCAACGGGCCTCGCCCCATCTATTTTCAATAAGATATCAAAGACGGACGACGGACGGGCCAGGCAGGTGAAGGGAGCGTCGCGTGTTCATGTTGATAATGAGGTCTCCAGTTTTTACACTCTCATCGAGGTGATCGCGAACGACTTTCCCGGTCTCCTCTTTATCATCACCCACACCCTCCATGGGCTGGGCCTTGAAATCCACGTTGCGAAGATTGGAACGAAACGGGACCAGGTGGTGGATACGTTTTATGTGAGGCGTGTTTCAGGAGAAAAAATTGAACCCGGAGAAGCAGAGAAGATTCAGAAGAGGATCGTTGAATGCATTGAGCATAGAGTGAAGGAGGATGTCTAAAATAAAGAGCGTTACTCACCAATAAAAGGAGAATGAATCATGAAAAAAATTGAGGCGATTATCAAACCCTTCAAACTGGATGAAGTGAAGGAAAAGTTGAACGAAATCGGCGTAAAAGGCATGACCGTGGTTGAGGTTAAAGGATATGGCCGGCAGAAAGGACACAAGGAGATCTACCGGGGAGCCGAGTATCAGGTTGATTTCATACCGAAAATTAAAATCGAGATCGTTATCGGCGCTGAGATGGTCGAGAAGGTGATCGAAACCATCGCCGCCGCCGCCAATACCGGAAAGATCGGCGACGGAAAGATCTTTGTCTTGCCGGTCGATCAGGCTGTCCGGGTCCGGACCGGCGAGCGGGGAGCCGACGCGATATGATGGCGTGCGAGAAATAAGGTCATGGAGGAGAAGCGTACAGCTATTCATAATAGGAGGGAGAAACAATTGCTTATGAGAAGAAGAATATTTGGCGGCGGCATCGCCATTTGGGGATTTCTTGCGCCCCTCGCACACGCATTAGCCGGAGAAGGAGGAAATGGAATCGATACCGGAACGACCTGCTGGATGCTGACCTCGACGGCCCTCGTTCTGTTGATGGTTCCAGGGCTCGCCATGTTTTACGGCGGGCTCGTGAGGACCAAAAACGTCCTGGGGACCATGATGCACAGCTTTGTGGCCATGGCTCTGATCGGGGTTTTATGGGTCGCTGTCGGATATAGCCTGACCTTCGGGAAGAGTCTTTTTTTTGGTCTGATCGGCTGGAACAGCGACTATCTTTTTTTAAAAGGAATTGACGAGAGCATCGTCAATGGCGTGCCGGAATATGTTCTCGCCATGTTCCAGGGAAAGTTCGCCATCATCACGCCGGCCCTCATCAGCGGGGCCATCGCGGAAAGGGTCACCTTCAGAGGATACACCTTGTTTATCGCCTTGTGGTTTCTTTTTGTTTACTGCCCCCTGTGTCATATCGTCTGGTCATCGGAGGGCTTTCTCTTCAATTCAGGCGCGTCCGGCGTGATCGATCTCGCGGGCGGCCTTGTGATTCATGTTTCCGCGGGAGTCAGCGCTCTTGTCCTTGCAATTCTTTTGGGCAAAAGAAAGGGATATCCCAAGATGACCATGCTCCCCAACAACCTGGTCATGACCATGATGGGGGCTGGGCTTCTATGGGTAGGATGGTTTGGCTTTAACGCGGGTTCCACCGTTCAAAGCGGACTCGATACAGCCCGGGCATTGACCATGACCCAGGTTTCCGCCGCCACAGGAGCCTTGACCTGGATGATCATCGAGGCGATCATTTATAGGAAGGCGACCTCCCTGGGCTTTGTTTCCGGGATTTTGGCCGGGCTCGTGGTCATCACGCCGGCGGCGGGTGTGGTGACGCCGCCGGGAGCCATGTTTCTGGGGATGGCCTCTTCCGTCATTTGTTACCTTGCCCTTCAAGCAAAGGGACGGCTGGGGTATGACGACAGCCTGGATTGTTTCGGCATCCATGGAGTGGGCTCCGGCCTTGGCGTGCTGCTTTTGAGTTTTTTTATCCGGGAGAGCTGGATGGCCAAGGCCGCCCTCTCCCATGGCGGCCCCTGGGGCGCGGTGGACCAATTTTTCATTCAGTTGAAGGGAATGGGGGTCACCATTCTCATCGCGCTCCTGGGCACATGGCTCCTCTATTTGATTGTGGAAAAAACCGTGGGGTTCAGGCTCGATCCCCAGAGGGAGACCGAAGGTCTCGATCAATCCCTGCATGGCGAGCATGGGTATGGGCTGATTCATTCGGATTTCGTGAAATAAAGGAAAAAAATGTAACTATTCAGCAGCGATTCATCAAGATGGCGAAAAGCCCGTTTTGTTCGTTTCCTATTTTTTTCGGGAGCTTCTTGGCT
>JAGVHJ010000120.1 GCA_020056645.1 Desulfobacterales bacterium | reverse complement strand
TTGGATTTGAACAAATTTCCTAAAAACTTGAAGATCGAGTTAAAGCGGAACACTTGGCCTTTGGACGAACGGGTCATGGGGTGTCTCTCTTTGTGACGATAATCTGGTTTCCGGTTACGGCATGGACCCGGAGTGAGGAATTTTTTTCAAGATACTCGCCGCGGGTGACCACGTCAACCCTTTTTCCGTTTATCCGGGCGATGCCAGAAGGCCTCAGATCCGAGAGGGCCGTCCCCTCCTGGCCGATGTAGGATGAAAATTCCTTTGGCTGGGAAGAGACGCCAGCCCTGCTTGAGAGCTGGGTCGACAAGGTCGCCGGAGAGCGGACAAGAAGCTTGACGCCAAGAATGATGGTAGCCGGTATCAAAAAAGCATCCACGGCCAGGAACAGGAACCCGGCCTGGGTGGAGACGTTTGCGAAGACCATGTAGAGGGAGTACCCGAAGACCCCCAGGGAGAGGAGGGCCAAAATGCCGCCCGAAGGAAGAATGATCTCGGCGATGACCACGATCACACCCGCAAGCTGTAGTAAAACCGGAACAAGAAAAAGTTTCATATGGGTTTCCTTGATACGATGATTCTATTGCCGGAAATCCTTGAGATAACAACCACCGCGCCGCTTTCGATAAACTCCCCTTCGGTCACGGCGTCGAACAGGCTCTCCCCCACGCCGATCTTGCCGGAAGGCCGCAAGGGGGTTATGGCGCGCCCCTCGTCACCCTCCCTTGCCTCCATGGACTCAAGGGAGTCGGCATGGGAATCCTCAAGCGTTTTAGTGAGATAGGGTCCCCTGGCGGAAAGGGAGATCCGGGGAAACACATAGCGCAGCATGAGAAGGGCCATGAAGACCGCCACCAGGAACGCCCCCAGAACCTGGGAAAAATTCTTCACCATCAGGTCCATCTCCCACGGCAAGGAGGGATCGGGAATCACGAATCCCTGGAGAGAGAGGACCATTCCCAGGGTGACGCAAATAATTCCAGAAATACCGGCGACACCGAAACCGGGGAGGATGAAAATTTCGATCCCGATCAGGATAAATCCTAAAAAAATCATGAGAAGCTCGGTGTAATTGGCAAGCCCCACCAGATAGTGGCTACCAAAGGCAAGGCCCAGACACACGATGCCGATGACGCCGGGGAGGCCGAAACCGGGGGCTTTTAGTTCCGTGTATATTGCGGCGAGGCCCGCCATCATGAGAATGGGCGTGATCGTAAGAATAAAACGGACCATCTTCTCCGACCAGTTCTCGCCAATCCTCACCACGGGAACCCCTTCCAGGCCCAAGTTCTTGATCATTTCATCGAAATTGGCCACGCGCATCCTGGCGAACCCAAGGGCCACGGCCTCATTGTCATGCATGGTCAGAAGCTCGCCCTTGGCCACCACGGTTTTTTTGGAGGAAAACCTCTTTTGTTGCGAGCCGGTAAGCTCTTCATACTCCCGCGAATCCATGAAAAAAGTTTCCTTATCCCTTTGAAGCTGATACACCTCAATCTCGGAGGTGACCATGGCTTCCGCAAGGGTTTCGTTATAGCCGTTCCGTTTGGCGAGAGCCCTGAATTTGGCCCGGAGGGGCGACTGGAATTTCTCGCCGAGCATGGTGGGCCCTTCGTTGGAATAGGCGATGGGCGCGCAATCGCCTATGGTTGTATTGTGTTTCATGACGATCTCGTTGCAGGCAAGGGCGATGAGAGCCCCCGCGGAGATGGCCTTGGTCTTCACGAAGGCGATGGTTTTCCCCTTGGGCGTGTCGAGAAGCGTCTCCACGATCTGAAGGGCCGAATCGACGCGGCCCCCAAAGGTATCAAGCTCCAGGATGCAAATATCTTGAGGTGTTTTAGAAGCCTCCTCCAGGGAGCGTTTGAGAAAAGCGGCCATTCCCGGCTCCACGTCACCGGCCACCGGGATAACGTGGATTCGGACCGCATCGCCGGACAAGGAGCGAGCGGGCCCCATGACGCCCATTAAAACGATCAGGATGAGACAGAACCTAAGCATCAAAACCGGCTTTCCACTATTTCCGTAAGGGGTCATTGACATCGCCTTCTCGTACCACTATGGTGATTTTTCTTAAATTAACTGAAGGTTATATATAAAATTCCCGGATGTGGCAAGATGGTTTCTTTATTTTTCACCCTCACGACGAATCAAAAAACTTTTTGGAGGCGATTTTGGAACAAGTTATCAAAAATGTCTTTGTCAGTATTCCGTTCACCATGCTCCTTGACTCCTACCTGGATATTTTCCTGGAGCAGGGCTTGAACCCGGAAATCGGGCTCGATTATCCGGCATTGACCCGGTGCTCCATGGATGATTTTAAAAAGATCGCGGCAACCTTTCACGAACGGAACCTCTCCTTCACCTTTCACGGGCCTTTTATGGATATCTCTCCGGGATCGAGGGACGATGAGATCCGTGCCGTGGCGAGGAAACGATTCGAACAGGTGCTCGCGTTGATTCCGATCTTCAAACCCCGCGCCGTTGTGTTTCATCCCGGTTATGACCGGCGTCACTATTCCTGGTACCTGGAAAACTGGCGGGAGCGGAGTCTCGAAATGTGGAGCTGGTTTTCCGGCCGCGTAAACGGGGAAGGAAGCAGGCTTATGTTGGAAAACGTTTATGAAGATAGGCCGGAAGATATCCTTTTTCTGTTCGAGGCGCTCTCTTCAAAGCAACGGGTGGGTTTCTGCTTTGATATGGGCCACCAGAGAGTCTTTTCAAAGGCGACGGCGACGGAATGGCTCAACTGTATGGAACCCTATCTGGGTCAGGTGCACCTTCACGACAATCTGGGCGGCTGGGACGATCACATGGGTATCGGCATGGGCGACATGGACTTCTCCCCCCTCTGGAACCATCTGGCGCGCTTGAAAGGGCGGTTGCCGGTCATCACCCTGGAGCCCCATCGGGAAATCGATCTCTGGCCCAGCCTCTCGGCCCTTGAAAAACTAAAGCTCTTTTAAATCCGTTGGATTGTTCTTGACAACCCAAAATTGAAGTGATTAAACAGGACTTTTTAAACTGAGGGGCGAAAATCTGTTTAAGGCTTCAGAATTAAACACGATTTAACAAAACCCACCCAGGGCTGCTCCAGATTTATTTTTATTGTTGCGTCGGTTTTGGATAGATGGTGAGGAAAAACATGAGCCTCGTAAAGCTCCTTGAAAAATATCGATCCCGGATTATCGATGAATGGTTTCAAATCATTATCGCCACCTATCCTCCCGAAGCCAAAAAGTTATTTTCCAACCTAAAAGATTCCTTTAACAACCCGGTGGGCAGCACCGCCATAAAAAGCATGACAGAGGTGTTCGACCTCCTTTTAAAGGATGGCGATTCCCCGGACACACTAAAAAAATCCCTGGATCCATTGGTCCGGATACGGGCCGTTCAGGAGTTTACGCCATCCCAGGCCCTCCATTTCATTGTGGAGCTCAAACGGGTGGTGAGAGATAGTCTCGAAAGAGAGCTTAAGGAAGCAGGCGGAAGCCTTCAGGAAGAGGTCGGGGCGTTCGAATCCCAGATCGACACCCTTCTTTTGATCGGGTTCGATATTTATATGGGGTGCCGGGAACAGATTTACTCCTACAAGGCCAACCATGTGAAGGAACGCACCTTGAACCTGTTGAAGAAAGCAAATGTATTGTGTGAGGTCCCTGACGTGGGGACCGAAATTATCCCACACAATGTTTATAAGAATGGGGGCTTTGACAATACAAAAACCTCGAACAAGGGGGATTGACGGTTCTTTTTTTTGATATGGCTCACGAGAGGCCAGGCGGAACATCCCGGACACTGCCTGGCTGACCCTGATCCGGACGAAAAGAGAGTGTCAAAGGGGTTTTTGTGGCGGAAAAAGCCGGTAAAGATCAAAAAGTGAGGTGAGGTAATGAATGTACAGTATATGTCCGCTTTGATAGCGGTCGTCGTTCTGGGATTCTTGGCCTATATCGGCACGGAATTCCTGGGACTCAACTCCTTGTTCGGGATTTTCATACCTTATCTGGCTGTGTGTTTTTTTCTCGTGGGCGCGATCCTAAAGGTGATGAAATGGGCTAAATCGCCCGTTCCCTTTCGGATTCCCACCACATGCGGCCAGCAGAAATCCCTGGATTGGATCGAGCAGAACAAAATCGACAATCCATCGACCACACCCGGTGTGATCGCAAGAATGTTTTTCGAGGTGTTGCTGTTCCGATCCTTGTTCAGAAACACAAAAGCCGGGATAAAGGAAGGAAAGATCACCTACGAATGGGAAATTTTTCTATGGGTGGGGGCGCTGGCGTTTCACTATTCGTTCTTGACGGTTTTAGTGAGACACATGCGGTTCTTCCTGGAGCCGGTTCCGGGATTGATCGGCATCGTTGAAACCCTGGACGGATTCTTCCAGGTGGGAACCCCCGGCGTCCTTCTCTCCGGCGTGGTTCTATTAGGGGCTGTCTTGTTTCTTCTGTCCAGACGGCTTCTGATTCCCCAGGTCAGGTACATTTCCCTGATGGCCGATTATTTTCCGCTCTTCCTCATCATCGGAATCGCGGGCACCGGGATCTACATGCGCTATTTCGCGCGGGTGGACGTGGTGGCCATCAAACAACTGGCCATGAGTCTTGTCACCCTGCATCCCGCCATTCCCCAAAACGTGACCGTGAGCGGGATACTCTATGTTCACCTGTTCCTCGTCAGCGTGCTGTTCGCCTATTTCCCTTTAAGCAAGCTGATGCATATGGGCGGCGTTTTCCTGAGCCCAACCCGGAACCTGGCCAATAACAGCAGAATGGAACGGCACATTAACCCGTGGAATCCGGACCTGAAATTTCATACCTATGAGGCCTATGAAAACGATTTCAGGGAGAAGATGATCGAGGCCGGATTGCCTGTCGAGAAGGAGGCGTAACCGTGACTATCCCGAGAGAAGAAATGCTTAAAATCGATAACACGCCTCCCCGGAAAAGCTGGATGGAAGTGCCTCCTGATTTTTCCAAAGGGAAATTCTGTTATCCATCACAAATCAAGGCGTTGGAATACCTGAAAATGCCCAATCCGCGGGAGTGGTCTCCAACGGATGAGGATTGGAAATTACCCCCCAACTGGCAGGAGATCATCCACAAAGGGTTCAAGGAACGGCTCGATAAATACCGCTCCCTGAAGGTCTTCATGGATGTGTGCGTCCGGTGCGGGGCCTGCGCCGACAAGTGCCACTTTTTCATCGGCACGGGTGACCCCAAGAACATGCCGGTGCTGAGGGCTGAACTCCTGAGATCCATCTACCGGAACGATTTCACCCTGGCCGGCAAAATCTTGGGAAAACTCGCCGGTGCCAGGAAGCTCACCACCGATGTCATTAAAGAGTGGTTCTCCTATTTTTATCAATGCACCGAATGCCGACGATGTTCGGTCTTCTGTCCTTATGGAATCGACACCGCGGAAATCACCATGATGGCGAGGGAGCTATTGCATCTTCTGGGCATCAGCATCCACTGGATCATGGACCCGGTTTCAAACTGCACAAGGACCGGAAACCACCTGGGAATTCAGCCCCAGAACTTCAAAGAGATCATCGAGTTTTTCTGTGACGATATCGAAGAGATCACCGGTAAACGAATCGAACCCTCTTTCAACCGGAAAGGGGCGGAAATCCTTTTCGTGACGC
Organism: Desulfobacterales bacterium; assembly: GCA_020056645.1. Lineage (GTDB taxonomy): Bacteria > Desulfobacterota > Desulfobacteria > Desulfobacterales > JAHIVH01 > JAHIVH01. The sequence continues at coordinate 3,480 of JAGVHJ010000120.1, read as the reverse complement.
CCTCGGGCGACGCCTTCGCCGATCCAGGGACCTACTCCTTCATGGGGTATCTCATGCTCTTCGAGGCCATCGGGCTTGATTACACCTTGAGCACCTATGCGTCGGAAGGCGGAAACTTCGGCCTCTTCACCTCCTCCGACATGATGAAAAAACTGAACGCCAAGATGTACCATGAGGCCAAACGGCTCGGCGTCAAGTACATTATCGGCGGCGAGTGCGGCCATATGTGGCGGGTGATTAATCAGTATATGGACACCATGAACGGCCCTGCCGACTTCCTGGAAGTGCCCAAATCGCCCATCACGGGAACCGTGTTCGAAAACGCCAAATCGACCAAGATGGTTCACATAGCGGAATTCACGGCGGACCTGATCAAACACAACAAACTCAAACTCGATCCTTCGAGAAACGACCATCTCAAAGTCACCTTCCACGACTCATGCAACCCCTCGAGGGCCATGGGACTGTTGGAGGAGCCCAGATACGTGATTAAAAATGTCTGCAACCATTTCTATGATATGCCGGCCAATACGATCCGTGAAAACACCTTCTGCTGCGGCAGCGGCTCGGGTCTCAATACAGAGGAGATCATGGAACTGAGGCTCAGGGGCGGACTTCCCCGTGCAAACGCGGTCAAGCATGTCCATGAAACATTTGGCGTCAATATGCTTGCCTGTGTGTGCGCTATCGACCGGGCCGTGCTTCCCCCACTTATGAACTACTGGGTTCCGGGCGTCAGTGTCACCGGCCTCCATGAGCTGGTGGGAAACGCGCTGATTCTTGATGGTGAAATCGAACGAACATTAAATCTCCGAATGGAAGATTTACCTGGAGCGGAAGGGGAGGGAAACGACGATGACGAATGATAAACCGAAAATCATCGCCGGGCTGGTTATTTTTGTCTTGATTGCGACTTCCCCGGTCTGGCTTAACAGGGGAAAGACGAAAGAGGCGCCCACACCGGTTATGGCCGCGGAGGCGACGGCGAAAGGATATTGCGTCATGCCAAAAGCGGAGATGAAAGCAAAACACATGAAGGTTCTGGATGGCTGGAGAAACTCTGTTGTCCGCAATGGTCAACGGGTTTATGTAAACGAAAGTGGAAAGCAATTCACCATGAGTCTTTCAAACACTTGCCTGGAGTGTCACACAAATAAAGCAGAATTTTGTGACAAATGCCACGTTTATGCTTCTGTTAACCCATACTGCTGGGATTGCCACGTAGATCCAAAGGAGAAATAGCGATGGAAAAAAACAGAAGAACATTTTTAAAAGCAGCGGGCGCGTCAGCGGTTGGTTTATCCATAGCTCCGGCCATGAAAGCCCACGCCTTTGGCGAATATTTCATGCCCTCCGATCAGACGGGCCAACAGGAAAACGCGCTGATCGGCAAACATTGGGGCATGGTGATCGATCTCACCAAAATGACCGAAGAGATCTCCGCCAAATTAACGGAAGTGTGTCATGCGGCCCACAACGTCCCCAAGCTGGATAATATCAAGCACGAGATCAAATGGATCTGGGGCGAGCATTTTGACCATGCCTTCACCGACCACATGAACCTCTATATCTCCGATGCAATGAAACATGCGCCGGTGCCGGTTCTCTGCAATCAATGTGAAAATCCTCCCTGCGTCCGGGCCTGTCCGACCAAGGCCACCTTTAAAAGAGAGGATGGAATCGTTCTGATGGATTTCCACCGGTGTATCGGTTGCCGGTTTTGCATGGCGGCATGCCCTTATGGATCAAGAAGCTTCAATCTTCAGGACCCGAGAAACGGCCTCGAAAATCGAAAACCCACCAATCCCCAATTCCCGACCCGGATGAAAGGCGTTGTGGAGAAGTGCAACTTCTGCGCGGAAAGATTGGCTGTGGGCAAAATTCCCTTGTGTGCGGAAGTGTCGGAAGGCGCCATTACCTTCGGCGATCTCTCTGACCCTGAATCGGAAATCCGTAAGGTCCTCTCCGCCAGTTTCACCATCCGGCGGAACCCGGGGCTGGGAACCGGACCTTCGGTATATTACATCGTAGGAGGAGGTGGCGACCATGCTTGAAAAAGCGATTAAAGGAACAAAAAACTACTGGCTTTTGCTGATCGTTCTTTCTGGTATCGCGGGAATCGGTTTTCTCGTCTATCTGAATCAGTTCAGCTTCGGCCTTGGGATCACCGGCCTGCGCCGGGACGTGACCTGGGGGTTTTATATCGCCCAGTTCACCTTTCTTGTAGGCGTGGCCGCTGGGGGCGTCATGCTGGTTCTCCCCTATTATCTGCACGATTATAAAGCCTTTGGAAGAATCACCATCCTGGGTGAATTCCTGGCCGTGGGGGCGATCGTGATGTGCCTCCTGTTTATCGTGGCGGATATGGGCCAGCCGATCCGCGCCATGAACGTCATCCTGAACCCGACGCCCTACTCCATGCTTTTCTGGGATTTCGTGGTTCTCAACACCTACCTGGTCCTCAATATCGTGATTGGGTGGAAACTTCTTGAAGCCGAACGAAACTACGTGAAGCCGCCGGCCTGGGTGAAGGTTCTTATTTATATCTCCATACCCTGCGCTTTTGGAATTCACACGGTGACGGCGTTCCTTTATAGCGGACTTCCGGGACGGCACTTCTGGCTCACCGCGGTTCTCGCTCCTCGGTTTCTCGCTTCCGCCTTTGCGGCGGGACCCTCTTTTCTGATCCTCCTTTGCCTGATCGTCCGGAAGTTCACCAACTTCGATCCAGGCACAAAGGCCATGCGGACCCTTATGAAGATCATCACCTACGCGCTTATCGCGAACATATTCTTCTTTGCTTGCGAACTTTTTACAGCGTTTTACAGTGGCATTCCGAGCCATATTAGCCATATCCAATACCTTTTCATGGGTCATGATGGTCATGGCGTACTCGTTCCCTGGATGTGGACCTCCATGACGCTGATGGTGACCGCCATCGGCCTCCTGATCGTCCCCAGCATCCGCAACAACGAGAAGATGATGCCGGTGCTCTGCCTCATGGTCTTCTTCGGAACCTGGATCGATAAAGGCATGGGAATGATGGCTGGAGGGTTTGTACCCAACCCCCTCCATCAATATAATGAATACGTTCCGACCGTTAAGGAGATCATCATCACCCTGGGCGTTTACGCAACGGGCTTCATGGTGCTCACGATTCTTTACAAAATCGCCGTGTCGATCAAGGAAGAAGTGAAGGCCTAAACAGAGATCCAAAACGGTATCGATTTTTAGACGGATATAGAAAAAAAAGAGGGGGCGGTGGGTGATTGACACCTCCCCTCTTTTTTCGTTCAAGAGCAAGCGTATAACTCGATCTTCAAATTTTTTTTCCAACGCCGGAGTTGGGAAAATTAACAAAAACTTGAACATCGGGTATAAGGGGGGGGTTAAAAATGAGCCTGCTGGAAAACAGTTCCACCCAGGAAGAGGGGCCAGTGAAAGCGGACCCTGTTAAACGGGCCACCGCTTTTGTCATCG
>JAGVHJ010000276.1 GCA_020056645.1 Desulfobacterales bacterium | reverse complement strand
CCTGCGTTGGAAAAAAAATTTGATCCTCCAAATAGGCCGTCTATTCCTGCGGTCAAAATTTTTTTTCCGCCTTGGGTTTGAACAAATTTCCTAAAAAGTTGGTAACTATTCAGCATGGCCTTGTTTTAGCCAGTTCAGCAAAAAGCCAAGAAGCTGCCGAAAAAAATAGGGAACGAACAAAACGGGCTTTTCGCCATCTTGATGAATAGCTGCTGAATAGTTACAAAATTTGAAAATCAAGTGATATCGACGCCTGACCCATTCCCATCTCCTGGTGAAAGGCGGAAAAAACCATAGAGACCACTTTCGTTTGTTCAAAAAGGTGACCATAAGGAGATCGTGTGAATTCATTTGAAAGATTCTATCTCTTTCGCGTGATACTGGCTATCATCGTTCTTGAGGGTCTTTTTACCGGTCATTCTTTGGCTGACGCCGAAGCTCCACCGGCGGGCCGGATCATCGATTTCAAGGGTCAGGTCCGCATGATTCCTCTTGCACAGGAAGAAATCCTCCCCCGGAAAGAGCAGCCGCTGGCGGCAGGAGATATGGTGATTACCGGTGGGGACGGGTGGGCCGCGATTCTCATGGCCGACGAGACCCTGGTTCAGCTCAACCGGAATACCCGGTTCGCGCTAAAGGCCGTGGATGCAACCGCTGGCTGGCATAAACTGAGAGGGCTGGATTCTTCAGCGGCCCAAGGGGAGGGACGATCGGTCTATCAGGTTGCCGCTGGAGAAATGTGGCTCAGGAACAAAAATCAAAATGCCCGGATCACCGTGGAAACGCCTACCATCTCAGCCGGTATCCGGGGGACGGAGGTCGATACGGTGGTGTTTGAAGACCATCGCGTCACGATGGCCGTTCTGGAGGGGGAGGTTCAAGGGCGAAACAGTTTTGGTGAGATAGCCGCCGGGCCTGGAGAGATGATTGTCGCCGAAAAAGGCGTCGCGCCAAGGAAAAGAGTCCTGGTGTCGCCTCCCGATGCGGTCCAATGGACCCTTGCCGTTCCTCCCATGGATGACCGGTACGCCTTTCCCATGGTTTCAAATGATCAGCGCTTCCTCAAAGAAGAGTCGGTCCGCCTCATTGAGGCGCTCTCGAAATCGCCGGGAGATCGAAGCATCCGCCTCCGTTTGGCCCAGCTTCTCTATGACCGGAAAGAGATCGAGCCGTCGGAAAGGATGTTTCAGGAGGTGTTGGGGATCTCTCCCCAAGATCCGGCTGCGGAGACCGGTTTGGGATGGATCCGGCTCGACCAGGGAAAAACGGCGGAGGCGCTATCCCTGTTTGAAAACGTTAAGAACTCTTTCCCCCATACGATTCTTGGAAACGCCGTGGCCTTAACCCGGATGGGACGATATGACCAAGCCCGGAGCATTTTGTCCCAGGGCGTGACCCGTTATCCTGAATTCGCAGCCTTTCAGTTGCAGAAGGCCTCCATCGCCCTGGGGGAGGGAGATCTCATTCTCGCGAAGAGACACCTTGAAGAAGATTTTAAAAAAAGAGCGGGCCACGGTCCGGCCCATACACTTCTGGCCCTTATCGCCATCGCCCGGGGCGACGCCTCTGTGGCGGTTCAAGAGGCCCAGTCGGGAGTCCGCTTCTCTCCCCATTCTCCTGCCGCCTATATGGTCCTGTGCCAGGCCCAGAAGGCCCTTTTTGATCTTGACTCGGCCATGGAGAGCGTCACGGAAGCGATCCGTCTCGACCCATCCTATGTCCCAGCCCTGGTATTGAAGGCGGAACTCCTCTTCGGATCGGATCAGACGGAAAAGGCCCGTGAAGTGAGCGACGCCGCCTATCGTCTCGCTCCCAATGATCCGGACCTCCTGAATCTGAGGGGGTTTCTTCTCCTTTCATTAAGGGAGATTGAACAGGCGGCAGAGGTGTTTTTCCAGGCTTTGAAGCAAGCGCCGAAAATGGCGGAGCCCCGTCTGGGAATGGCGCTCATCCATATGCGCCAAGGAAAGGTGGCGGAGGCCTTGGAGGAGATAACGACGGCGGTGCTCCTTGATCCACGGCGCGCTTCTTTCATGAGTTACTGGGCAAAGATGCTCTATCAGGTGAAACGGTTCGACCGGGCCCTTGAAGCGCTTGCTTACGCGGAAAAACTCGATCCCATGGACCCCACGCCCCTTCTCTACCGGGCCATTATTTTAAGGGATTTGAACCGCCCAACAGAGGCGCTCCTTTCTCTCAACCGGGCCGTGGCCCTGAATGGAAACCGGGCGGTTTACCGGTCCAGATTCCTTCTGGACAAGGATCTGGCGGTAAAAAACGTCAATCAGACGGTCATATTCAGCGACCTGGGCTTGACTGAATGGGCAAAAAGCAAGGCGCTGGCGTCGGTTAAGACCGATTATCACAATTCAGCGGCTCACACCTTCCTCGCCGGCTCCCTTCTCGCCATGAACGACCGCCTGCGCGCGGGCGCCAGCGAAAATCTCTTGGGAATGATGATGCAGCAGGCCAATCTCAACTCCTTGAACACTTTTCAGGAGTACACCTCCTTTTTCGAGAAACCGAGCCTCTTGGGCAGCCTCTCCGGAACCTATGGAAATTTCGAGACCCTCTCAGGAGAGACGTTCGTGTCCGGCGCGATTCCATCGGCCAACCTGGCTTTCAATACCATTTTGGACGGTGCGAAAACAGATGGCTGGCGGGAGACAAATGGGACGAGGACCCAAGGCGCCGGAGCGGTAGTCAAATGGGACCCTACCATCCAAGACGGCCTTCTCCTGATTTCGTCGGTGTTAAATACCCGGAGCCGGGATACCCGGTCCGATCCCTATGAGTATGACAGTGCGTCAAACCCCGGCGACTGGCGACGATCCCGCTCCTCTTATACGACCATCGGCTACCATAGGCGATTCTCCCCCCGAACCGACCTGCTTCTCATGGGAAAACATTACGACGGGGATTTCCGGTCGTTGGAAAACAGTTCCTCCTGGTACGACATGGACGCCAAAATAGGGCTGTTCACCACATCGCGGGATAATATGCACATACCGACCGATCAGATTCAGGCCCATCTTCTCTTGGGTTATGGGGATCACCAGTTCATCCTGGGTTCTCTTTACCATTTCCGGAACCGAGGTCTGGATAGCGAAAGCAGGGATGAGTTCTGGCAGTTGAGCGAGGGGTGGTGGTACTATTTAGACGCCTTGGAGAGTGAAAACAGCAATACCGTCCATGACCGCTACCAGAGCCACTATGTTCAGGATATCTGGCGGATTGCTCCCTGGCTCACCGCAGAGGCCGCCTTCTATTACGATATCCTGGAAAACCATAACATCTATACCGGGGTTGAGCAGAATCGGGAAGCGGTGAACCCTCGGGCCGGCCTCATCTTCTCTCCCACATCACAAGACACCATCCGAGTGGCCGGCTTTCGCTACCTGGTTCCCTTCACCATCGAGCGGCTCGATCCCACGGATATCGGAGGAGTTCCCCTGTTTCGCAACGCCTATGACAACTCCACCAGCGAGGAGTATGACATTGTGTGGGAACATGAGTGGGAAACCGGCTTTGTCTCCATGGGGAGTTTCTATGTGGAGAGCGAGGTGGAAGAAACATGGAGTGATAGAAGTTCAACTTCATGGCGGGCCTATGCCAGGGGTGTCGAGCCCGCGTGGAACCAGCTTCTCTGGAAAGGCATGGGGCTCGGCGTAAGATACCGCTTCCTTGACATCCAGAACGACTACACGCCAGAGAAAGATCGGAAAGAGCATTTGGCCTCGTGCACGATTAGTTATCTTCATCCATGGGGATTTTTTGCAGGCGTTTCCGAAATTTATCGAATGGAGGATTTTGACCGCTCCCTGCGGAAAGATGAGGATATCTTCCTCACCGACCTCTCCCTGGGCTATCAATTTCCCAAAAAAAGGGGGCTTGTCCGGATAGACGCCAGAAATCTGACGGACGCCCATTTCAACTGGGTCGTGGACGACATGGTCTTTTCCGGCAGAGCGCCGGAACGGGAACTATCGGCGACCCTCGCTCTCTATTTCTAATATGAAGACCATGGAAACAGGCTCCTTAAAAAAACCGCATCTTTTCGTCATTGGAGCCATGGCCTTTCTCATTTCTCTTGGGATCTCCTTTTCTCCAATTGGCAAGAGCCTCGATACCTTTTTTTACGACGCACTCTTTTTTTTTAGAGGGCGGATCTCTCCGCCCGAGGATATCGTCATTGTCTCCATCGACGAGGCGAGCTTCGGTGTTATGAAACACCAATGGCCGTGGCCCCGAAGCATTCACGCACGCCTCATCGATACCCTCTATGAAGCAGGCGCCAAAACGGTCGCCCTTGATTTAATTTTTTCCGAGGCTTCCAACCCGGAGGAGGACCGGGTTTTTTGGGAAAGCGTTAGTCGCCATGCCTCCCTGATTCTGGGCGCCGATATTCAGCGTATTGACGACGGCGCTTTTTCCCAGGAGACGCTGGTGACCCCCCATCCCTCCCTCATGGCTCCTCAAACCCTCATCGGTTCCATAAACCTCCCTGTTGATCAGGGCGGGTTTCTTCGGGGCATACCCTCTGGGGAAAAGAGGCCCCTCCCCCTTTCGGTCATGGCGGTCCAGGCATTTTCAGAAGAAAAGAAAACGGTTTGTCCGCCTTTGGGATGGAAAATCAATTATCTGGGACCGAGCCGGACCCTGAAAACCATATCCTACTACCAGGCATTGGAACCGGAGACCCACCTGCCACCGGGATTTTTTAAAGGAAAGCTTGTTTTTATCGGCTTCTCCACCCAGAACACGTCGGATATCGAAAACACCCACCCGGACCATTTCCCTGTACCCTTTACCCGATGGGAAGGAGGGTATATGCCGGGAGTGGAGATCCACGCGACGATCGCCCAGAACCTTCTTCAGGAAACATATATCAGGCCTATTCCCTTTTCCGGGCTGATTCTCATCAGCACGCTTCTCCCTGCGGGCATGGGCGTTCTCTTTTTTCGCGTGAAACCGCTCGTCGGATCGGGAGTGCTTTTGTTGTCAGGAATTTTTTTTCTACTTTTGACTTACCATCTCTTCAGTCACCGGATGATTCATCTGCCGGTGATTCCTGTCGGGCTTCCTCTTACGGCGCTCTATTTTTCAAGCCCCTTTGCCCACTACCTCACAAGCAGACGGGAAAAGAATTTCATCCGGCACGCATTCACCACCTACGTCTCCCCGTCCGTGGTGCAACAACTCCTCGATAACCCAGAACTGCTAAAACTGGGCGGTGAAGAGCGGGAGATCACCGCCTTCTTCTCGGACCTTCAGGGGTTCACCACCATTTCCGAACAATTGACTCCCCAAGCCCTGGTGGAACTATTAAACGAATTCCTCACAGAGATGACGGAGATCATTCTCGCCCATGAGGGAACGGTCGACAAATTTGAAGGTGATGCGATCATCGCCATGTTCGGCGCTCCCAACCGGCTTGAAAATCACGCGGCGGCGGCCTGTAGGGCGAGTATCGAGATGCAGAAGCGGATGGTCCTCCTTCGGGAACGGTTTCGATTGAGGGGCTTGCCCGAACTGAACATGCGGATCGGACTCTGTTCGGGCAAAGCGGTTGTCGGCAATATGGGCTCCCGGAGCCGCATGGACTATACGATGATGGGAAACACCGTGAATACGGCGTCGCGGCTCGAAGGCGCAAATAAAAACTATGGCATCTACACCCTCATCGCGGGGTCCACGTTTATGAATGCGAAGGATGCCATCGCGGTTCGGGAAATTGACTGGATCCGGCTTAAGGGAAAAAAGGAATCGATTCCATCATACGAACTGTTGGGACATGCTGGAGAGGTGGGTGATACGCTTGAAAAAACGGTTATCTCTTACGAAAAGGGGCTAAAGGCCTATCGCAGACGGTCGTGGGAAGAGGCCATTTCCCATTTCGAGGAGGCGCTATCGTCTACTCCCGGAGACGGGCCGAGCCGGACGATGATAAGTCGTTGCACGACCTTCAAGATCCATCCCCCAGAACCGGAGTGGGACGGGGCCCATGTTATGGAAAACAAATAGGGGAGGGCCGCAGGGTAATCGCATTTGGGATGCGCCTCATTCGGCTCTGCCGGGGGCCAACCTTTTGAAAAGGTTGCCAAACATATCAAAATAAAGGTTCCATAAACACCCTCTAAAAATGCCTTTGCCCCGCTTTTTAAAAGCGGGCCGAAGGCATTGATAATCAATTCAAGTTATGACTTAAATCACTCACCAAGCCCTATTCTAAATGCGATTCCCCTGGGGAGCGCCGTGATGTCTTTGGCTCCTTGATGAGTCTCTCAAATTATTCGGACTGGGTGGAAGAGATGAACTTGTCCACGATTCTTTCATCCGCTGGCGATACATGGAGCGCTTTTCTCATAATCTCACTGTAGTTGATAAGGATCTTTTTGAATCCATCGGAAATAGTAGCCGCATTTTTCGGGTTCCCAGGAGAACTGATTTTTAACAAGGAGCGCTTCACTTCAAGATACTCCCTTAAATTGGCCTCATCCAGTGAATTGATATAGAGTTCCACCATTTTTTTTTTGAGAGGCCGGGTCGAGTTTGAAACAAGGAGGTAGAGAAGATTATCCGTTTTTTCCGCTACAAACTCCATCTGTTCGATTTCACAGGCCATTACCTTCCGCCGGTCATGGATCACTTCCAGTTCTGCGTTGACCAGATCGATAAAGTGTTTCATGTCCCTTGGTGTTAAGCGGCGCAGGGCGACCTTGAGCATCAGCGGAAGAAACTCAACCCAGAATTCCATGATTTCGTCGATGAGATAGCCATCGATTATCAGCTCGTTTTCATCCCGTTCCTGCTGGAGAAAGAGCATTTTTAAAAAATCGACGCCAGCGTTCTTCAAGTAGTTTTTCACATAGATACCGTCTCCCTGTCGGATTTCTATCACTTCCATCGCCTCAAGCTGTTTGAGCGCGATTCTCAAAGAGGTTCGGTCCACCGCCATCTCCTTTGATAGCTCTCTTTCCGCGGGAAGCCGGTCACCGGGCTTGAGTTTATTTTGAAAAATTTCACGCAAAAGAATATTCATGACGAGTTTATAACGCTGCTGTCCCATGTTGATTACCTTATTGTTTTTCGGAATAAGCATCGGATGGATTTTTAGATGTCTGGCAATGGATGCAAGTTCATTGTTTGGTATAACCAATATAAAAGAATCCAAGGGGAGTCAAGCCGATTATTTCTTGACACGGTACAATTTTTATTGTTTTATTGGTTTAACCAATTGGCGTTAGATATTATTTGAAATAGGGACGCAGTCATTATAATGGCGGCAATTGGTTATTTTTTTGTAACTATTCAGTATGGCCTTGTTTCAGTGGCAAAAAGGCCCTTTTGTGAAGTGACATTACCTTTTTTTCGGATGAGAGCTTCGAAGGCTTCTTGCGGTAAAACTGGCAAACGGTTTGAGGCCTTCAGGCCTTTGTTTTCGCCAGTTCAGCAAAAAGCAAAGAAGCTCCCGAAAAAAATAGGGAACGAACAAAACGGGCTT
>JAGVHJ010000390.1 GCA_020056645.1 Desulfobacterales bacterium | reverse complement strand
CGGCTTCCGGATATGCGCGGCACCGACGCCGCCAGGATACTGCGTCAAGACAAAGAGACACGCGATATTCCCATTGTTTTTGTGACTGCTTCCGTAATGGCGAAAGGCAAAGAAGAGTTAGAAGGCATCAGTAACACCGGATTTATTGGCAAGCCGATCAATACGCGTACTTTTGCGAAAGAGGTCAGTAATTTTATCCGGTGAGTTTTTACCTGTCGAAAAGGCGGATTCAAAAGGAGATAGAGGATGAAAGACAAACCTGTAATTCTGGTCGTCGATGACCAGCCCCAAAACATTGAGCTTCTCGCAGCGCGTCTTGCTCCGCAGGGTTATAAAATTATCAGGGCGGCCGACGGTGAAGAAGCGCTGGAAAAAATTTCCGGCAATCAAATCGATCTGATTCTGCTGGATGTAATGATGCCCGGTATAGATGGTTTTGAAGTTATCCGCAGGATCAGGCAGGATGAGACGCATCGACAGCTTCCGATAATCCTGGTTACCGCATTGCGGGAAACGAAAGAGCGGGTAAAAGGAATTGAAGCCGGTTGCGACGATTTTCTTTCAAAGCCTGTCGATAAGATAGAGCTTCTGGCCAGGGTCCGGTCACTGCTGAAGGTCAAGGCCTACAACGACTTGATGAGTAATTACCGGAAAGAGCTGGAGTCCGATGTGGCCACGAGGACCAAGGTGATTCAAATGGCAGAAAAGGATTTTGAGAACGTGAATATGTGGGGAATCCACAGTGGACGCGCAGGCGAAGCCGACAGTATTTTCTTGAAGGAAAACCAACTGGCCTTGGGCTGGATGGAAATGATAGCCCTGACCAATATTGCACCGGACCTTGATGCCTTTAAAAAGAAAATAAAAGAAAAAATAATGGAAGCCGCACCGAAGCACAAACTCGGTTTTTATCCCATGGCAGCGGGGTTGTTCCTTTTTGTTCATGAAATGAAGGAAGGGGATTTGATTATTTACCCCTCAAAGATCGATAAACGCATCCATATTGGCAAGGTAACCGGCGCATACCAATATTTTGAAAAAGAAGCTGATAATTATCCCCATAGACGGGCAGTTGAATGGCTGCAAGATTTTCCGCGAACCAAGTTCAGCCAGGGAGCATTATACGAAACCGGGCCGGCGATGACCTTTTTTCAGATTAAAAATTACGCGGATGAGTTTCTGGCGGCTTTATCCGGAGAAAAGCCGACCATCCCACCGGATGAAGATGTCACCGTTTCATATGTGGCTGAAGATGTAGAACAAAATACGCGCGATTTTATACTTAAAATATTTTCACAAAAACTGAATGGTCATACGCTGGCTGTTTTTGTGGCGCATTTGCTGGAAAAGATGGGCTACCTAACCAGAGCTCCCGGACCCGGACAGAATGGCGCTGTCGATATTATTGCCCATAAAGACGAACTTGGCTTTGTCCTGCCTATTATTAAAGTCCAGGTCAAAAGCACTGAGGACAGTATTGGCGACCTGATCGTGTCTCAGCTTATCGGCAAACTGGATCAGGAAGAGTCCGGCATGATCGTCACGCTGGGCAAGTTCACGAATCAAGCCAAAAGCACGGCCCACAAGGAAAGCAGGCTTCGTCTGATCGACGGTGAAGATCTGGTAAATCTTTTACTGCAACACTACGAACAATTAGATTCCAAATATAAAGACATGATTCCACTTAAACGCGTTTATGTCCCGGAACCGATGGAAGAGCAGGAAAATCAAGAGGACGAAACATGGAACACAGGCCGTTTGAAGAATTAGATGCGCCGCTAAACGTAGGGGCGCCTGGAGGAGAGAGGAAGATAGAGGATGAAAGAAAAACCCGTCATCCTGGTTGTCGATGATATACCCCTGAACATTGATCTTCTGGAAGCACATCTTGTCCCGCTGGGTTATGAAATCGTCAAGGCAGCAAGCGGGGAAGAGGCCCTGGAGAAATTTGACGCACATCAAATCGACCTGATTCTGCTCGATGTCATGTTGCCCGGGATGAACGGATATGAAATTTGTAAATCAATCAAAAAAGATTTGGCCAATAACTTTCTTCCGATAGTCATGCTGACGTCTCTTGATAACATGGAGGCAAAAGTCGAGGGGCTTGAATCCGGAGCGGACGATTTTTTAAACAAACCTTTTCAAAAGGCCGAACTTATTGCCCGTGTTAAAAATCTGCTGAAGATAAAGTTTCTCCACGATGAATTGGAGTTAAGGAACCAGCTGATATCCAGCATGTTGCATCGTTATGTAAACCGCCTCGTTATTGAACAGATACTCGCCAATCCGGAAAAATATCTGGAGTTGGGCGGCGACAGGAAAGAGGTCGCGACGTTTTTCTGCGACATACGCGGCTTCACCTCTCTTTCCGAGTGCATGAAGGCGGGTGAACTTATTCATTTGCTCAACGGCATCTACAAGGAGCTGACGGGAATTGTTTTTAAAAACAAGGGGACTTTCGACAAATATATGGGCGATTGCATCATGGCTTTCTGGGGCGCTCCGGCAAATGTCGAAGATGAAACGTTATGGGCAATTCGGGCCGCCCTGGAAATGCAAAAGGCTTTTGAAGATTTAAAACAAACCTGGCCGCCGGAGTTTACAAAACTGGGGATCGGCATAGGGATAAACTTCGGCGAGGTAGTCGTCGGAAACATAGGGACAGAAGAAGCCATGTCCTACACGGTCATTGGCGACGCCGTCAACACCGCCCAGAGAGTAGAGTCAATTGCGCTCTCAGGCCAGATCCTCATTACAAAAAATGCACTATCGCGGGTCGAAGGCAAAATAAAGACTCGCGCATTAGAGCCGGTCCAACTGAAAGGCAAATCGTTGCCCGTTGAAATTTATGAGGTTTTAAAGGTTGAGGAAAAGGGTTACATGTGATCGCCGATTAGATATGACCTTTTTTTACGGTTTTTAATGACGGCCCCGGAAATGTTTTTCAGGATGATTATCATTAAAAATCAAATCTATGGAAGACAAAAACCGGCGTGCTCAAAACCTGGCACAAAGATTGGATTAAAAAGTATTGAACAAATAGAAAGGAATCATCGTGATTCAAACGGCATCAACGCAAATTGAAATCAAACAGGGGGCAGCAACCATGAAATCCAGTAGAAGAGACAAGGCAGAGGGCAAGATGCACCAGGTCAAAGGTAAGGTCAAGGAGGTCGCCGGGAAAATAGCCGGCAATCGCGACCTGGAAGTCGAAGGCAAAGCAGAAAAAATAGAGGGAAAGGTTCAGGAAAAAGTCGGCCAGATCAAGAAAGTAATGGACAAATAGAAGGGTTTTTTCAGTGTTTTCCTCCATAGACAGCCGGCCGGGGCTTACAATACCGGCCTAAGTTTAACAAGTGTTCATCCCTTTATTATGGGGACAATCAAATCGCAAGGAGGATCGTATGTTGTGGACAATCGCAGTAATACTGTTAGTCCTTTGGGCGGTGGGGCTTGTGAGCAGCTACACCATGGGCGGGCTCATCCATCTCCTGCTGGTCATTGCCATCATCGTCGTACTGGTCAGCGTCATTCAGGGCCGACGAGTCGTTTAGCCCGGATATTTCATGAATTTTTTCGACATGGATGACTCTTTATTTCAAACACAAGCGGTTGCAATAAACTTCGGGTGAGCCGCCTTGTCCCTTGGCCGCCTGGCCACATCCACTGTGTTGCAGGCCGCTCGCAGGTAATATGTAGCGGCACGCTCACGGGTAATATGTAGCGGAAGGCTTCAGCCTTCCACTTTCCGATGGAGGGCTAAAAGCCCTCCGCTACAAATATCGCGTCCTGCGCCTTGCAGGTGCGGCTGAAAGCCAAGCGGCCAAGGGCAAATCAACTTGTGAAATATCCGGGTTAGCCGGCGGCATATCAAAGAGTTGGTTTCCATCCATAAATGGCCTTTTTCCGCAATCTCTGCGTCAAACTGCGGGCTTCCTTGTGCGGCTTACAACAGTAGGCCTCCGCGAAACCCCCTTGTTTTCATTGGCCTTGCAAAAAAAATTCTCATTTCTGGTATGAAACTTCATTTCTTCCTCGTCATACCGGCGAAGGCCGGTATCCAGTATTAAATTGATATTATTAATTTTTTCCTGGACCCCGGCCTGCGCCGGGGTGACGAGGTATATTATCAATTTTTATGGCATGGGACTTCAAAGTTTTATCCTCG
>JAGVHJ010000536.1 GCA_020056645.1 Desulfobacterales bacterium | reverse complement strand
GCCAGAGTTGGGAAAATTAACAAAAATTTGAACATCGAGTTACACTTTTTTTAAAAAATCTTGTCGAACTTGGGCAAAAAAAATGGGCGGCAGGCAAGCTCAAAAGGTGAGTCATGCCGCCGCCCTCAATCAATCGTTCTTAAAGGTTCTCGATGCCTTCCAGCTTCCAGTTTTTGGAACCAACCGGTGTGGCGAAGGTCCAATCTTCCTCGAATTTGACCGGGTTTTCAGGATCGCCCTTGGTGACCTGATTCGATTTCTCATCCACCGTGTAATCGAGCAGGTTGGCCGTGAACCGGACCGTGACGAATATCTCGCCTTGATCCACGCCCGCCTGGAGCAGGTCGATTCTGCGGACAGCGATGTTTTCCAGCCGGTTGATCTCGCCTTTCTGTTTCATTTCCTGGAAGTGCTCGCCATACTCTTTGAGCAGTTGATCACCCACAAAAGGTTTCAAGACTTGTGTGTCGCGCCGGGTCCATCCGGCCTGAATTTTAAAAAAGAGGTCCTGGGCCGTTTCCTTGAATCCATCGGGATCAAAATCGGGATCAATGGTCCAGATCTCTTTCACACCGGCCACGAGGGGGTCTTCATCAGGGTCCGGTTTCGGCAGCGATTCCCGGCTTGCACCGGAAAAGAGCCGGGCGGAAGCGTTGCCGTCATCCCTAAACCCAGCCCCGCTGTTGGGCGATAACTGTTTTTTAGCCTGAAACCACCGGTAAAGAAAAAAACCAATTCCGCCAAGAAGCAAAATTTCGAACAACCCGATGCCGCTTCCGCCCAAACCACCCATTCCCCCCATGCCGTGGGCCACGCCACCAAAGAGCATGCTGCCCAACGCCCCGCCCACAAGACCACCGGCCAACCCCCGAGTGAAAGAGCCCCCCAGGGGACTGTTGGTTGGACGCGACGAGGGATTCATCATGTTCTGGTTCTGACGGGGGGCGGTTTGAGAGGTGCTCCGTGAAAATGAAGAGCTCCTGCCAAAAGAACGGCCCCCTCCCCGGGAACGCGCCTCGACGATCTCCATGATTCCCGCCACGAGAAAAAACGCGATTGTAAACAACGCCGCAAGGGCGATTCTCTTTTTGATGCTTTTCTCCATGAATCGATCTCCTTAAATAAAGATAATAACCAAACGTATTCAGATTGAACACTTGAAGAGTGGATTTTAAGATTTTTCGGGGGCCAGATCCCCTTTGATTCCCTCATGTTCGGCGTCACTCTTACTATACTTTTATCATCTTTGCAAACACTCTGTTTTATGGTAAGGATAGCTCCGTTTTGAACTATTCCAAATTCCGGCTTCATTGAAAGAGGAGACGATTTGAGTACATCTTCACTAAAACGATACGCCTGGCTATCCATCATCGCGGCGCTTTTAACCATCGTTCTTAAAACAGCTGCTTACAAACTCACGGGGTCAGTGGGTCTTCTTTCAGACGCCCTTGAATCCCTGGTCAATCTGGCGGGGGCGCTCATGGCCCTTGCCATGCTCACCGTCGCGGCCCGGCCTGCCGATGAAGATCATCCTTATGGTCACACCAAGGCCGAATATTTTTCAAGCGGCGTGGAGGGGACTCTGATCCTGGTTGCGGCCATCAGCATCGGCATCGCCGCTATCCATCGTCTGATCGACCAGAGACCCCTGGAACAGGTCGGCATAGGTCTCGGGGTTTCTGTCGCCGCTTCCCTGATCAACCTGGGAACGGCGCTTGTCCTACTGAAGGCTGGCCGAAAGTGCCGTTCCATCACCCTTGAAGCCAACGCCCGCCATCTTATGACCGACGTGTGGACATCGGCAGGCGTCGTGGTCGGTGTTTCAGGGGCTTATGTGAGCGGCTACGAGCAGTTCGACCCCGTGGTGGCGCTCCTGGTGGCGGCCCATATTGTCTGCTCAGGCGCGCGGATTGTTAAAGATTCCATTCTTGGGCTGATGGACAGCGCGGCAAGCCCTGAAGATCTGAAAATAATTAAAGATGTTCTTGAAACCTATTTGAAGAGAGGGGTCGAATACCATGCCTTGAGAACACGCCAGGCCGGCGCGAGACTCTTCGTCTCACTCCATGTTCTTGTCCCCGGTGAGTGGACGGTCCAGGACGGCCATGACCTTCTGGAGGAGATCGAGGCCGCCCTGAAGGAGGCGATCTCTCAGATGACGGTTTTCACCCATCTGGAAGCCATTGATGATCCCATATGCTGGAACGACTCGGAGGTTGATCAGTGCGACTGAAGGCGGGGGGGAGTCCCGCCAACCGTTTGATTCATCTTCAGAACCCTTCTGTCCACTCCCTTACCAAACGATGGTGATCACCGACAAGGCCATGGCGCTGCCGCCAAAAACGCCAGCGCCGCTGTGACCGCCGCCCCCTTCGGAATCAGCCAGGGCGACCGCCGCGATGCAGCCGATAGCGCCGATGGTTCCCAGGAGAATATGGGTGTTATCTTCCGTAAAGAATTCATCCTCCAGATTGAACCGGTCACTGTATGCGACATATCCGGTCGCCACTGTGGCGAGCGCGGCCCCGGCGCACCCATAGGCCGCTCCGTAATGGAGATCCTTGTTCGAGCTTGAGACCGCCGCGACACCTGCCAGGAGCACGGTGGTGAATCCCAGATACCGGTGGAGTTTTTCATAATCGAAAAAATTGGTGCCGGACTGGGGAGCGTCGTTTTTGGCCGCCTCTTTCTCGCCGCCGAAGAGGCAATTCATTCTCACGGTCTCTATGGATAGGGAATCATCCAGGGAAAACGGCGATTTTTTGATGATAAGCCGATCAAGCGGAGCCGCCGAACAGATAGGACTCATAAAAAATAAAAGGGTGAGTGTGATAATGGAAAGTCTCGAACAGGTGTGCATGGGGAGCTCCTTTTTTTGGGTAAGAATAAGGATATGAAACAGACCGGAAATTCATTTTCCGGTCTGTTTGTAACATTTATCCAATAACAAGAAGGGGCGAGCCTGTCTTGACATCCACGCCTTTTTGAACGTGGACCTCTTTAACAGTTCCAGAATAGGGGGTTGTGATGCTGTTTTCCATTTTCATGGCTTCCATGATGATGACCGCCTGGCCCGCCGTCACCGGATCGCCCACCTTGACCTTTACTTCCATGATAAGGCCCGGAATGGGTGCCTTGATTATATTGGTTCCAGCGGCTGCGACAGGGGCCGCCGGTTGAGGAGCGCGGGCCGCTGGCTGGGGCGAAGGAGTGCTCGTTTTGACGGCCGATGGAGCCGGAGAGGAAGCAGCCCGCTCTGCCGGTGCTGCCGGAGCCCCTTCAATCCGCACATCATAGTCAAGGCCGTTCACGTTCACATGGGCCACGCCGCTTCCGATATGGCCAACCTCTATATTAAATGTTTGTTCCTTGATGGAAATGGTATATTTCATAATCGATTTGTCTCCATATTAATTATTAAAACTCGATCTTCAAGTTTTTAGGAAATTTGTTCAAATCCAAGGCGGAAAAAATTTTGACCGCAGGAATACATGAGGTATTTCGAGGATCAAAATTTTTTT
>JAGVHJ010000570.1 GCA_020056645.1 Desulfobacterales bacterium | reverse complement strand
GATCATATTCAATGCTGGGAATTCTCGCACGGGGTTTCAGCTCTCGTCTCTCGACAAATGGATAGGGAATTTTCTGGTTGATAAAATTATGATACGAATCGATAAGGGAGTAGGTTATTACAAGTTCATCCAACTCATCCCGTAACAATTCGTAGTATGACCGTCTCAGTCTGTTTTCGTTGCTCAGCGATTCCCTGACACTCCAGAAGCTCACTGTCATCCCCCATGATAATATATATAGCGCCCGGCCTAAATACCGGCGACTTCCATTCGGTTGAACGCATGATAAAGCGAGGATACCATCAACGAACAGAGTCGTCAACGGTAAGAATTTGAATTAATAATAATATTTTATAACCGCGTCCCTCATTCCATCCGGTCCAGCCAGGCGTAGATTCTTTCCCTGAAATAGATCGTGAAGCCCGCTAAAACAAGAAACAGGAGGGTGATAAGGACAAAAACGCCATATTTTTCTTTAAACAAAAATTCTCCCTGGAAGCTCAAGGCGAGCGTTCCTGGCATTCGCCCGAAGCAGGCAAGAAAAAAAAATAATTTAAAAGGAATAAGACTGATTCCGGAGAGATAACTCAAAATATCTTTGGGAGCCCCTGGAAAGGCGAAGAGTAAAAACAGCGTCACGAAGCCCTGTTTTTGAAAGAGTCTGTCGTATAAGGCCAGACGTTTCGCGGAAAAAAAATTCCGGATAACGGCCACGCCAAGAATGCGTCCAATAAAGAAATTCAGGCAGGAGCCCACGGTAAGACCGATGGATGAATAGAGAAACGCCCAGGGGGCTCCAAAAATGTACCCCCCGATGAAGCCCGTCGCCTCTCCTGGAATCGGGGCAAAAAGAACCTGCAACACCTGGATGAGAATAAATACCAACGGAGCCGACCGCCCATGATCCATGATAAAGAGGCGCACCTTTTCCCTGTCTGACAAAAAGAGATAGAGCGCCTGGATATCTTCCCTGAAGATATACCCAACACCTGTGAGAAGAACAATCAGACCGACACTCCAAGCAATATTTTTTCTCATTGAAACCTTGCGGAAATGGTTATTCCCATTCACATTCAAAGCCCGACCTTCGTTGGCTGCGTCATCGGCTCCTCGACCTATTCCATATCCCTCTCCGTAAAAAGCCAAGAAGCTCCCGAAAAAAAACAGGGAACGAACAAAAGGGACTTCAGGGGAATCGCATGTAGAATGGGGTTTATAGAACCTTTTTTACCATGTTTGGCAACCTTTTCAAAAGGTTGGCTACCGGCAGGGCCGTCAAGGCGAATCCTACATGCGATTACCCTGAAAGGGGCTTTTCGCCATCTTGACGAATCGCTGCTGAATAATGACCCTTGAACTTGAAAAAAATCCTGGTATTCGTTCAGACACGAGTTAGGATCATTTTTTAGGACCGGTTTTTTGCCGGCTCAACTCTTTTTTCCGGGACCATCTTTCGAAAAAGCCCATCATCCCCGCCTGATAGGCCCGATCGACCTGATCCTCCTGAACTTTCACGCCGTTCTCCTTCTTGTACATGGCGCTTCTCAGACAGACGGTCTTCAGCATGCAGCTATTGACGCAAGCTTCCGGGGATTTTCTAAGCCCATCTTCTCCCATCGGAAAAACGGTTTCAAGGTCACCAAAACACTTGGGAAGAGCATCCTCTTCGTCCTCTTCCCTATTATCCGGATTCTCCATATTTTCCCTCCGTATATTCTTTGACATAGCGCCGGATCAGACCCTGATCGGCGAAACTGAAATGGGAATTCTCGCCAATCACAATATGCTCATGCACGAAAAGCCCCATCACCTGACAGGAAAAAACCAGCTGACGGGTGATGGCGTAATCTTCAGGGGAGGGCGTGGGGTCCCCAGAGGGATGATTATGGGCGAAGATCAGAGCCGCCGCCTGATGGTGAATCGCCGCCTTGATAACCTCCCTGGGGTAGACCGCGCTCGATGTGAGGGAGCCTTCAAAAAGCACCTCCGAGGTGATCACCCGGTTCTTGGCGTCCAGGTAGACGACCCGGAACGCTTCCCGGCCCCTGTCTTTTATCGTGAGATAGAGGAAACTTAAAAGATCCTTTGAATTTTTAATGGGATCTTGGGACACGATCATGCGCTCGAAATACTTTTCGGAAACCGCTTTGACGAATTTCAAACCGAAGATATTCATGGGCCCCACCCCCCGCACCTTCACCAGATCGGAAGGATCGGCGTCGATCACCCCATGCAATGTGGCGAACCGGCTTAACAGCTCTTTGGCGGCGGCTTTACAATCTTTTCTTGGCGTCCCCAAGGTCAGAAGAAGCTCAATGATTTCATAATCGTGAAATCCGGTTAATCCGGAATCGAGAAATTTTTCCCGAAGCCGCAGCCTATGGCCATCAGATCGATTCCGCACCATCCTCATCTTCTCCATCGGCCCCATCATCGTCATCATCCTCTTTCTCCCCGCCACCGTCAGGGGAAAGATCGTCGCCCTCCTGTTCCATCATCTCTTCCTCAAAGGGAGTCAGTTCCCCATCTGGAACATCAAGCGCCTCATCCTCCTCGGGCAACCGATGAACGGCGATCAGTTTTTCTTTTTCCCCGAGATTGATCAGCTTGACCCCCTGGGTGTTTCTGCTGATGGCGGTAATCCCTTTCACACCGATACGGATCAACTTGCCCGTGTCGGTGATCAGCATTAGGTCGTCGTCCTCTTCAACCAGGACGATGGAGACCACCAGGCCGTTCCGGTCGCTGGTTTTAATGGTGATGACGCCCTTGCCTCCACGGTTTCTCAACGGATACTCATTGATGTCGGTCCGCTTGCCAAAGCCGTTTTCCGTGGCTGTAAAAAGGGTCTTGCCATGGCTCAGCACCTCCATGCCCACCACCCAGTCGCCGTCATCCATCCGGATACCGATGACCCCACGCGCCACGCGGCCCGATGTTCGCACGTCCGACTCATTGAAACGGATCGACTGGCCCATGGCGGAGCCCAGGAATACATTCATGGCCCCGTCCGTGATCCGCGCGCTGATCAGTTCATCCCCCGGAACGAGATCAATGGCGATGATGCCGCTCTGGCGAGGCCTGCTGTAGGCCATGATGTCGGTTTTCTTGACCAGGCCGTTTTTGGTGGCCATGAGAATATATTTGCCCTCCTCGAACTCGGGAACCGCCAAAACCGTGGTGAGTTTTTCACCCGCCTCAAGGTTGAGCAGGTTGACAATGGCCCGGCCCTTGCTGGTTCGTGAGGCCATGGGAAGCTCATACACCTTGGCCCAGTATACTTTTCCCAAATTGGTGAAAAAAAGGAAGGTGTGATGGGTGGAAGCCACGAATAGGTGCTCGACCACATCGTCCTCTTTGGTGGTCATGGCCATCTTCCCCTTGCCGCCCCGGTTCTGAAGCTTGTAGAGCGTAATGGGATTTCTTTTAATATACCCGCTCCGGCTGATGGTGACCACCATGTCCTCTTCCTGGATCATATCTTCCAGCGTGATCTCCCGGATCGCCTGAACGATTTCCGTGCGCCGATTGTCTCCGAATTCGGTTTTTATTGCAGCCAGCTCCTCCTTGATGATGTTCATCACGATCCGTTCGGAGCCTAAAATCTCTTTGAACCAGGCGATATCTTTCAGCACGTTCCTGTACTCCTCCAGAATCTTCTCTTGTTCGAGACCGGTCAGCCGCTGAAGTCGCATATCAAGGATGGCCTGGGCCTGAATCTCACTCAATCTGAAGGTTGTGACAAGCCCCTCCTTGGCCTCCTGGGGAGATTTTGACCTCCGGATCAAGGCCACCACATCGTCCAGGTTTTCAAGGGCGATCTTCAATCCTTCCAAAATATGGGCCCGTTCTTCCGCCTTTCTCAGATCGTACCGGGTTCTCCGGATAATGATCTCTTTTCTGTGAAGGATGAAATATTCGAGGATCTCTTTTAAGGTCAGCAGTTCAGGCCGGTTGTTCACCACCGCCAGGAGATTGATGCCGAAGCTGTTCTGGACCTGGGTATGCTTGTAGAGCTGATTGATCACCACGTCGGGAAGCTGATCTTTCTTAAGGCCGATGGCGATCCGCATGCCGTCCCGGTCAGACTCGTCCCGCACATACTTGATCCCTTCGATCACCTTCTCTTTCACCAGTTGAGCGATCTTTTCGATAAGCCGGGCCTTGTTCACCTGATAGGGCAGCTCTTTTATGATAATGGTTTCGAACTGGCTGTTTCTGTCTTTTTCGACCATGAGCTTGGCCCGGACCTTGATAATTCCCCGGCCGGTCTCATAGCCCTCGACGATGCCTTGGGTTCCATAGATGATTCCCGCGGTGGGAAAATCGGGCCCCGGAATGTAGGCCATCAACTCTTTGATAGAGAGCTGGGGATTGTCGATCAGCGCGTTGATTCCGTCGATCACCTCCGAGAGGTTGTGGGGAGGAATGTTGGTGGTCATACCCACGGCGATCCCGGATGAACCATTTACCAGAAGAGAGGGAATTTTCGCGGGAAGCACCGACGGTTCCACCAGCGATTCATCGTAGTTGGGAACCCACTCCACGGTCTCTTTATCCAGGTCCTCCAGCATCTCATGGGCGAGCTTCTGCATCCGGACTTCCGTATAACGCATGGCCGCGGGGGAATCACCATCCACGGAGCCGAAGTTTCCCTGGCCGTCGACCATGGGGTATCTCAGGGAAAAATCCTGGGCCATCCGGACGATGGTATCGTAAACGGCCGTGTCGCCGTGGGGATGATACTTACCAATCACATCACCCACGATACGGGCCGACTTCTTATAGGGTTTGTTATAGTCGTTTTTTAGCTCCCGCATGGCATAGAGCACCCGGCGGTGAACGGGTTTAAGGCCGTC
>JAGVHJ010000461.1 GCA_020056645.1 Desulfobacterales bacterium | reverse complement strand
GGTGTTTATGGAACCTTTATTTTGATATGTTTGGCAACCTTTTCAAAAGGTTGGCCCCCGGCAGGACCGAAGGAGGCGCATCCCAAATGCGATTACCCTGGCTGCACTCTTGACACTCTTTTTTTTTCCCATACACATAAAACTGTCAAGCCGTTCATCTTTCGTAAATGCAGGAACAGAGAATGATTAAAAAAATTCTAATCGTGGATGATTCACCCGTGGCCCGCAAAATGCTCAAAAAATGCATCCCGAACCAGGAAAAGTATCACATCATCGAAGCGGTTGATGGAAAGGAGGGCGTGGATAAATTCATCGAATTTGCGCCCGAACTGGTTTTCCTTGATTTGACCATGCCTGTGCTCGATGGGTACTCGGCCCTGAAACAGATCAAAACGATCGATAAAAATGCGATTATCGTCATTCTCACGGCGGATATTCAGCCCAAATCTCTTTCGTTGGTCATGGCCTGCGGTGCATACAGCGTTCTGAGAAAACCAGCGCAATTCCATTCAATCAATGATATTATTGAGAAAGCGGACAATAAATTAAAAGGAATCACGAGAGCCACCGATGAACACTAACCATGAAAGCATTTTTTCCGACGAAGAAAAGGATATTCTCCAGGAGATCATGAATATCGCATTCGGTAATGCAACGGCTGATCTGGCCAACATCATCGATATTTATGTTGTTTTAAATGTTCCGGATATTCATGTGATCGGCATGGGCGATCTTCCGCGCTACCTGGATGAAACCATCAAGCTCAAAGGGGAATCGAGCATCGTCGAGCAGAAATTCTGGGGCGACTTTAATGGTTCCGGACTCCTCGTCTTTCCAGACCGCACCGGAAAAGATCTGATCTGCATCCTCGACCAAAACCAGCAGTGCACCCTTGAGCGACCTCTCGCCATTCTCGAACAAGAAATGCTGGTCGAAATAGGAAACATCCTCATTGGCGCCTGTGTGGGAAAGGTGGCGGACCTCCTGGACACCTTCGTAACCTACTCTCCCCCCCAGGCCCTGACCCAGACCGGGCAAAGTAAAAAAGCCCTCATTGAATCGTTTGACATTGACCAGTCCGCCATTATCATGAAGACGGTTTTCGAATTCGAAAACAAAAACATCAACGGCTTTCTGCTGATCATCACCAACAGCGAATCCATTGGCTGGTTACGGAAGGCGTTGCACGCCTTCCTGGAGTCTTACGAATGATTTTCAATCAGATTTTTGAAATGGTCAATGTGGGGATTGTCATTCTCGATAAAAATCTGAACGTCTATGAATGGAACCGGTGGATGGAGATCCACAGCAACATTTCCAAAAAAAAAATCGTTGGAAGCCCCCTCTTCGACCACTATCCCTTTCTGAACAACAAATGGTTTTTAAGAAGCTGTAAATCGGTTTTAGCCTTCGGCAACTTCTCTTTTTTTTCCCAGAAACTCCATCAATACTGTTTTCCGTTTAAACCCATCAACACCATGAACTGCAAATTCAAGTTCATGCAACAGAATTGCACCCTGGGTCCCCTTCGGGATGAAAAACATCAGATCACCCATCTATATATCATGGTTCAGGATGTCACCGAAGTGGCCGCTTATGAATGCACCCTCGTCGAGCTGAATTCCCGGGACGGGCTGACAGGCGTATACAACCGGAAATTTTTCGAATCCCGTCTACGCGAAGAGTTCGAGCGTTTCAAGCGGTATCAAACGAATTACAGCCTGATCATGCAGGATATCGATTTTTTCAAGGGAGTGAACGACACGTTCGGTCACCTCGCCGGAGATCATGTCCTGAAAGCATTCGCATCCGTCATCATTTCACGGATCAGAGGCGCGGATATCATTGCGAGATATGGCGGTGAGGAGTTCTGTTGCCTCCTTCCGGAAACGCCTATCTCTTCCGCTCAAACCCTTGCCGAACATATCCGGAAAAAAATCGAGGACATGGTGTTTGAGTATGAGGGGCTGGAAATCAAAATCACGGTCAGCCAGGGAATCGCCGAATCCGATGCAACCATGACATCGCCGGACCATATCCTAAAGCTTGCGGATGAAGCGCTTTACGAGGCTAAGAGAACAGGCAGGAACAAAATCGTGACCCACACGGCCAGTCGCCTGAAGGAAACGAAGGCCGCCGAAGCCGCCCCACCTAAAGGGGCGTAACTCCCTTTTTTTTCGCTTTCAGCTGTCAAAACAGACCTCGAGAATGAATCTTCCCGTATTCGATTTATAAGGCATGACAATGACCGGACGCCCTTCGATGTGGGTCACCGGAATATTTTTTCCCATCTGAACCTTGTTGAAAGCCGTCTTGATCTGTTTTCCCAGTGTCGTCATTTTCTGATTCACCTGCCCGGCCATCATATTCACCATCTCGCCCACCGCATCCTTGATTTCGTCATTCATCTCGGTCATGGGTTCTCCGAACATATTGGAAACGATTCCCAATATACATTTATCTGTAAAGGCCACCGCGACGCTGCCTGTAACCTCCCCCATCAGGGTCATTGTTCCCGAGATATCGAAGGGAGTTTTCTCCTCCTTTTTCAAATAGGGCTTCAAGGCCTTGATATCCCCCACCTGATAGGTTTCAAGGATGGCGACGATCGACTCCACAAATGAATTTACCACCGCGGCTTCCATAGTTTATCCTTTTATCCAAAAAGCGTTGATGCCTTACATAAGTCCATGTTTTTCAGCGTATTTTTTCCGAAAGACCAGGCTGCGTGGGCTACAACGGCCACGATAATGGCGCGGAGACCGTTAAAAACAGA
The DNA here is from genome assembly GCA_020056645.1 of Desulfobacterales bacterium. Lineage (GTDB taxonomy): Bacteria > Desulfobacterota > Desulfobacteria > Desulfobacterales > JAHIVH01 > JAHIVH01. The sequence goes on along the minus strand of JAGVHJ010000461.1, from coordinate 312 downwards.
AGTAACGGCAGGCATTTCCTGGGTCCGCGCATATAAAACGGATAGCGCTGTCATGAGGATGAATGCCGGCAGTCCGAAACCAATGAAACTGACGACAGCCCCTGGAACGCCTCTTGTTTGAAGGCCGATATACGCGACCATCTGCATGCCCGTAGCCCCTGGTATGGCCTGGCAAAGCGCGACACCCTCTTTGAACGTCTCGCCATCAAGCCAGTTCTTTTTCTCCACAGCCATTTCACGCATGTAGAGAATCATGGCTGGGCCTCCGAAAGCGGTTATGCCCATTCGTAAAAACGAAATAAAGAGAGTTGG
>JAGVHJ010000119.1 GCA_020056645.1 Desulfobacterales bacterium | reverse complement strand
TCCGGAGATTTGCTGGATCAGGGCTGTGATCTGCCTCAACACAGCAGGGTCGGTCAATGTCTGAAGAATATTTTGAATTCCCTGGGGCGCGCCTCCTCCAGCCGGGCGGGTTCCGGAGCCGCCACCGCTGGTGATTCCTCCCAGAAGATTTCCGATGATGGGTGCGATCTGGGGAATAAGTCCGGCCAGAGCCCCGAAAAACATGCCCCGGCTATAAGGAAGTTCCCGGATCCGCATGGGGATCGTATCCGGAGCTCTCAATTCTTGATGATACATACCTTTCTCCTTGCTGAAATTCACACCAGGAACGGCCTCCTCTTCACCTCGTAGAAAATAGGGCAGGGTGAGGATCGGTGAAATGGCCGGCCCTTCTCTTCTGACGTTCCGGAACGTGCATACCTGTAAAAAGCGGTTCTCTCGATCGACTATTCCGGAAGGGACAACCACCGATACAACGCCCATGGCCGCCTCGTGAACCGGTCCCTGGAGAGGGCTCGTGTAGAACGGATCGGCAATCACAGGAATACCATTCTTCCTTTGGGTCTCCTTGGGCCCTACCGACCAGGTGAACATCCGGTTGGAGCCAAGCTCGATCCGGAATCGGAATCCCTTTTCTTCCCGGCCTTCAAATGTCGCCAATGCGAGCGCCACAGCTCCCCGCTATCTGACGGCCGGTTGCGGCGCAACTTGGGCCGGGGCTGGAACCGGCTGCTGACCGCCACCGGCCTGCTGGCGGTCGCCCTCTGTCACTGGACCGTACATGGAGGCGAAATTATCCAGTTTGAAATAGTCCGACTTGAATTGGATATCCACCGAACCGGTTATTTTCGCCGCAAGATCGGTTGACGCCACGCTTTTCGCGGAGGATACACTGATCTTGGATTTCTGGGTCGACCGGGTTGACCCACCAGAGGGACCCCCGAAAATCTTTCCAAGCAGCCCGCCTGACGCGGAAATGGATCCGGATGTTGAAACCGCTTCCTTCAACGCCGCCTTATCCGCCTTATCGATTTTTTCACTGGCCTTGATATCGAAGAGGACCGAGGCCTTGACTTGGCCTTTTTCAACGACGAGCCGGGTGATTCCCATGAGAATCGTCTCCCGGAGGAGGGCCCGCTGCTCTTTGGCCATGGCGATCTTCGCGTCCATGATCTTGGCCTTGATTTCGTTATCGCCCAGATCCAGCTTGTTGCCATCCTTGTCCGTTAAAACTGCCTGGGGCTGACCATTGGCTTCGGTTTCGGTGTCGCTGAAGTCGATGCTGAATTCATCGCTGTTGTTTTCGGCCAGATAGCCGAAGGCCGCCGTGTTGTCGATGGCGTTGATAAATTTGGAAATAGATTGGGTGGCGGTCTTTAAAAGGGTCTGATAGGACTCCATTTGTTTGATAGTCACATCCAGGTTGGCGTTGAACACCCCTTTCAGCAAATCTCTGACAAAGCCGGGAAAATCCACTTCATCGATGAATTCTCCAGCCAATTGCCCGGCCTGATCGATCCGCCGGTTTTCATGGCGCGAGTCGTCGATCAAATCACTGGCTTTTTCGCTTTTTTTCTGTGCCATGGCCGCTCCCATGGTCCCGGCGGATAGGCTTTGGGAACGGGTAAGCTCATTAACCTTTGATCGGTAAAGATCTTTATAAAGTTCTTTTTGATCTTCCAGATTCATGCGATGAAAGCTCGCAGAGCCCGCAAGGGTTTCCCGTGCGTAGGCGCGGGCCAGATCTTTTATTGTTTCGGTGCGTTGCATCGGTTGCTGCTCCTTCGGTTATGTCCAAAAATCGTATGAATCGGCACGGTTTAAAAGTCGTCCCACTGGTCGTTCATATCTCCGCCCTCGAAATCGTCGGCCTCTTCCTCCTCATCCGCAATGAGCTCGCCGCCATTTTCAACGGCTGCGGCTGAAAGGATATAGGACTCGGCGGAGTTGAGAAACTCCAGGAACTGGTCGTGGTTCACTGCTCCTTCGTTAAAGTTGGCGATCCACTGAAAGATCCGATTGCCTTCAACGGCCAAAGTCCGGTGAGCCGCCACATTAGGCGCCATATTGAATTCGGTTTTGGATAACTGTTCAATCACGGTCCAGAGGCTCTTCCTCCGGCTTCCCCCAAAGTGTGACAAAATATCTGGATCATCCAGGATATCGAAGGCGTCCATGAGCTGGGCGTAAATTTCGCGCACCTTCATATGGGCCATGCCCGTGCAAAATTCGGTCAGATTGTATTGGAGCTCCTTGGTCGCCTGGAAAACGCCCCGCCTGCTCACCGGCGAGCTTTCGGAGGAACCGACTTCGAGCCTTTCCGTTTTGTCGATATATTCGACGACCTCGGTCATCAGATTGCTCCAGAGCTTGGGGAAGTGTTCGTTGATCACCATCCGGGAGAGGACTTCCGTTTCTCCCTTGTCGAGGATCCGGCGGTAGAGCATGCCGCGCTCTTCGGGATCGCAGCGGTCATCGCGTTTTTTCCAGTAGGCGTATAGTTTCCCGGCGGCGGATCCATCCACCACGTCGATCACCCCGCTCGACCAGTTCAATACCATTGCGTCCACCAGCCGGAACACGCCTAATCGTTCGCCCAGTTCATAGACATAATCCACGGCTCCGGCGGCCAGGATATTGGTGGGAATGACCCCTTTGTCTTCGAGCTGGTCAAAGGTGCGGATGGTGAAGTCCCAGAGCTGAGGGTCGGATGTCTGGCTCCCTTTGGTGTTGTCCAGGGGGTCCAGCTCATCGGAGGCGGAAAGGATCGCATGATTATAAGCTGCGAAAAACTGTTCGTCGTACATGCCAGCGGTGATATTCGCCTTAACGGCATCAGGTGCGCCTGAAAAAAGGATTCCCCGATCCAGGAGGAACTGGATCATTCCTTTAATAATGGCCGAGGTAAAGCGGGTCTTTTCAATCTCTCCTTTATCGATGAAGGTCTGGATATACTCCGCCAGATTCCCTTCTTTGGCCACGGTTTTGAATATTTTGATGACCGCGTTTTCAAGTTCACCGGTTCGGAGCGAAACCCCCCCCTGCTCAATGATGGTGTCGACCACCTTCCTTTTAACAAAATCGGTCATGGTTAAATGGTTTTTCAGAGAGATTTTTTCCACGATTTTTTCATAAAACTCTCTTAATTTGGGGCGTTCTTTGCTAAGAATCGCATTCTTTACGCCAATGGTATCGAAAATTGTATTCATGCGTTTTTTCCCTCCACCTGAAATTTCGGATAGGTCAGAAAATCAGGCTTTTATTTTTTTTTATGCGATGGCTTTGACTCATCTGTCGGATCGATCAGCACGCCATGGATTAACCGGTTGATTCCCTCTTCGAGGGTCTGAGTCAGAGCGCTGGTGCTTTTTTCAATGGTCTCGGTCAGCTGCTTTAAAGAGCGCCGGATTCCTTCCGATGATTCGGAGACTTTTCCCGTTGTCATGACCATGGCGTCCTGCATCCGCGCCATTGATTCGTTGAGGGTTTTAAAACCGTTTTCGATCCGGTTGCAGAGCTCTTTTGAGGCTTCCTCGGTTTTTTGAAAACCGCCGTTAAGGCCTTCCTTTATATTTAAAAGTCCCGAATCAATGGCGCTCTTCATCTCGACTGCGCCGCTTGACACCTGGTTGAAGCCAGCGTCAAGGGTCTCCTTGAGACTATCCATCGATTGGTCGGCCGAAGATCCATCTCCAAGCCCTTCAAGGGTTTCTTTGGCGATCTCATAGCCATAGACGCTGTGAACGATTCGTTCCGCTTCGGTGAGGCTCCCGTCCCGGTTGAGCATCCGGGTGACATTCATGTAGTCGGATTCGGCGTTGCTTTGCCTGAGATAGTTCAGAAGATCGTCCCGGTTCGTCTCTTTGTTTCCGAGCTCCCCACGGATGATCTCCATCACCAGCGGGTCAAGGGTTTTTTCATTGGGTGTACGGATATCAACGGAACTGGTCTGGGATTTCACCAGTTTTGCCGTGATGATATCATCACTTGCCGGCTTTGTGTTGACTGATTCAACAGTCACACTCCGTTTTGTTTGGACTTCGGCCATAGAACTAACTCCCCTGATTCATGAGTTTATATCGAGTGAATTTTAATGCATCCTGGATGTTCACGATTCCGTATCCCGAATGCATATCCTTGAATACTGTTCCTGTTTTATCCGACGTATGCTTGAGAACATGTTTCACCTGAGAATCGCTCAGGCGATACCCCAAGGCTTTCGCAAAGGATTTGAGTAATGCGACAGCCCCGGTGACAAAAGGGGCCGCATGGGATGTTCCGCTTGAAAACGCATAGCCGCCGTCGATGTGGGTGCTGTAAATCTCGGTTCCTGGTGCCACAAAGGAGACCTGGCGTCCCCATGTGGAAAAGGGAGCGACTTCGGACCGGTTGCCATCCCACGCGCCCACGGTGATAACGCTTTGAAACGCTCCTGGATAATAGGACTCGTTGGTTCCGTCGTTTCCAGATGCGGCGACGACCGTCACCCCTCTGCGATAGGCATAGTCGATCACCTCCTGATGGGGCAACCCCCCCTCGGACTGCCTCACCCCAAGACTCATATTGATCACGTCGGCCCCTTGATCCACCGCCCATTTGACACCGGCATCGATATTGTCAACTAAACCCGCGCCGATCCTGCGTCCTCCCTGTTTCATGGCGGCGAGCACCCGGACAGGGAGTATCCTGCAACGGGGCGCCACACCAGTGGGAACCTCTTTCCCCTGGGCACCGATAATACCCGCCACATGGGTGCCATGGCCAACGTCGTCCAGGGGATCAGGGTCAGCGCCTAAAAAATCGCCTACGAAATTATCGGCTCCGTCGATGATGTTTACGAAATCATAGCCCGGATCAAGAACCTGCGTCAGTTCCGGATGGTTCGTATCGATTCCCGTATCAAGGATCGCAATGCGAATTTCCGCATCGCCTCTGGTCAATAGGTGGGCCTCTGGAAGATAGATCGCTTTGCGGGAAGCAATATCTGTGTTTTGACCCATCTGCACTACATGGGGCAGTGTGGCGGCGATTTCGAAAGAGGCTGACTCGGCGATTCGAACACGTTCAACATCGGGAATCAATCGTATCTGTTCGATCAGGTCTTGAGGGATATCCGTATCTCGCCGGAGAATGACCCGATAGATCCGGTTCAAACCGCTTTCGATTTCCTCCTGGTTCCATGCATTTCGCGCTGGGCGATGTTCTGATGCGATCGTCGCCGGCAAACCATACCTAACTAATAATCGATCGACTTCAGGGATAAACTTGTCCGGAAGAGCCGATCTACGATGTGCGGCGTCCACCCAGTATGGAAAAGGTGAGCATGGAACAGGAGTTCTCAACTTGACGACAAGGTGTGGTTTCAATTAAACCTTCCTGCTCGCTTTCCCGATTTTAAAAATACCTACGCGTATTCAGGTAGTTTGTTGTCATTGGCTCGTCAGAGCTTATCAATAAAATGAGAGCGATGATGGTGATAGATAATGCTTTCTCCATTTTATACGACCGGCGAACAGATAAAAAGATTCTGATCCTAAATCCCGTTCATTATTTACAAGATGGGATCTTGTCAAGAACAATTTTTTCTTTTTGCTTCTTATCGTGCGAGGGGCATAGGCGATTTCATGCGGTGAGGTTTGGCCAGGCCAGGTTTTCCAGCCCTATTTTATTTGTTTTGAAGAATTGTAATGTGTCAATGGCGCCATTGATTACTGCGTTCATTGGATCGGAAGCAGTCCTGACATCCATATTGGTTTTTGATGCGATCAACTGGCCAACGCCTTGAATACATGCGCCGCCGCCGGTCAGACAAATCCCTGATTCAAGTATTTCGCAATAGGTTTTTTCCGGAAGTCTCTTTAAACCGTTTTCAATCATCTTTAAAATTTTGTTCAAGATGGGCGTCATCGCGGCGATCACCTCTCCGTTTTCCACATCAACGCTTGCTTCACATCTTTTAACCACATCGATGCCGCTCACATGGACGAGCTTCTTCTGCATTCCCTCGGAGGATACGATGGAAGCGACTTCATGGGTTAACTTTTCGGTATCTTTGTCATAGAGATGGATCTTGTGTTTGGCCACTGTTGATTCCTACGCATGAATCCCTAAAATTTGAAAAATATTCTCACGCATTTTTACAGAATTGAGATTATATATAAATTTCTGTTAC
>JAGVHJ010000077.1 GCA_020056645.1 Desulfobacterales bacterium | reverse complement strand
GTGATAAACATCAACAGCGAGTTTTTCTGTCCAGGGTTTTACCGGTTCGGAGACCGGACTTTTCAGTGCTGGCGAAAAGGGGGGCACGGTCATGTCAATGTTTTAAAGGCGCTGGCCGTATCGTGTGACGTCTTTTTTTATCAGGTGGGTCAGAAGCTTGGCGTGGAACGATTGGCATGGTATGCCAAGGGGTGTGGTTTGGGCGCGCCAACAGGGATCGATTTGGATCGCGAATCCGGCGGCCTGATTCCATCGGTCGCCTGGAAAAAAAAGCGCTATGGTCAACCCTGGCATAGTGGTGAAACCCTCTCTATCGCCATTGGACAGGGATACAATTTGACCACTCCCCTTCAAATGGCGGTTTTGATTGCGGCGATCGCAAATGACGGCGTCCGTTATAAGCCGATTGTTTTAAAATCGGCGATCGCCCCCGACGGTCAACCGCTCGCCGTTGGAGAGCCCGCTATTACGGGGAGGCTTCCCATATCCCAGCGAACCCTATCCATTGTAAAAAAAGGGCTCTATGATGTGGTCAACTCTGCTTGGGGAACAGGGAAAGTGGTCCGTTTGGACACCATCGAAATCTGCGGAAAAACCGGGACAGCCCAGCTCGTTAGCCGGAAAGCGGGCGAAAGAGGGATCGGCGATTCAGACGCCAAGCATCTTCAACCCCACGCCTGGTTTGTGGCTTTCGCGCCTTATATAAATCCGAAAATTGCGGTGTCGGTCATCGTCGAACACGGCTCGCACGGTTCCAGCGCGGCCGGTCCCATCGCGAGGGATCTTATCAAGAAGTATTTGTTGAATGAAGGTTAATGGGGACTGGAAATTTGAATTCCATGGACATCGGATATGTTTGACAGACGGTTGATTGAATATTTTGATTGGGTGCTTTTGGGAATTACGCTGGCCCTTGGGATATTGGGTTTGGGAGTTCTTTACAGCGCGGTCGCCGCTGGAGAAGTGACGCCGAACCGCGTTCTATTCTTGAAACAATGCCTTTGGTTGTGCGGAGGATTGGTGCTGATGTTTTTTTCGTTCCTTGTCAACTATAAGCATTTTGACAGATGGGGAACCTGGTTGTATTCGATCAGTATCGCCTTGCTGGTGGCGGTTTTAATTTTCGGAAAGCTGGTCAGCGGTTCTAAAAGATGGCTGATGATCGGTCCTTTGACCATGCAGCCTTCGGAAATCGCAAAGATTGCCGTTATCATTATTCTCGCAAAATATTATGCCAGATATTCAAACGTGAATGGGCTCTCTTTGAGAGAATTGGTCAGGCCCTTTTTAATGATGTTGGTTCCGTTTGGATTGATTGTCAAACAGCCGGACCTGGGAACGGCGATGCTGGTGCTGGCCATATCCGCCTCCATGACCCTTTTTGTTAGAATTGAGCGCAAGACGCTGGTGTTAATCGTCTCCCTCTGCATTAGCGTTATCCCGGTTGTCTGGATGTTTCTCAAGGGATATCAAAAACAGAGAATCTTGACCTTCTTGGATCCCGACAGAGACCCTCTCGGGGCCGGATACCATATCATTCAATCTAAAATCGCCATTGGTTCTGGCATGATCACCGGCAAGGGTTTTCTCAAGGGAACGCAGAATGTACTCTCTTTTCTTCCCGAACATCACACCGATTTCATTCTGTCGGTTCTTGCCGAAGAGTGGGGATTTGTTGGTACGGGGATGATTATTCTCATTTATCTTCTGTTAATTATCTGGGGTCTCAATATCGCCCATAGTTGCAGAGACTCTTTTGGTATCATTTTATCGGTTGGTATCACATCGATGCTGTTCTGGCAGGTGTTTATCAATATAGCGATGGTTATGGGCTTGATGCCGGTTGTTGGAGTACCCCTCCCGTTGATCAGCTATGGGGGATCTTCGGTAGTGACGACGATCATTGGAATCGGTATCTTGATCAACATTAACATGAGGCGGTTTATGGTTGATTGATGAGGATCGGAGGAGGAAAAGATGAGAAAGAAAAAATCGGAGTCCATTAATACATTTTTAGGAACAGATACCAATATAGAAGGCGTCATCGATTTCAAGGGAACCATCCGGTTGGATGGAAAGGTCAAGGGCAAAATAAGCAGCCTGGACGGGACCATCATTGTCGGGCAAGGAGCCGTGATTGAGGCTGATATCCGGGTTGAGAAGGCGATCATCATGGGAGATGTGAAGGGCTCCGTTGAGGCGACGGAAAAGATCGAAGTCTATTCGCCGGGGAGTGTCGAGGGTAATATCCGCGCGCCGGTTATTTCGATTGACACCGGAGTCCGCTTTACGGGTACATGTAACATGGATGAAGTGACGAGCCAACATAAGGAATCCGATCTTAAGCTGCCTCCCGCCAATGAAACCAATGTCAAGAGTTTTCCAAAAACAATTTGACAAGAAACTTGTTTTGGTGATAATAGCTTCCGTTTAATGGTCTCAGATAATTGACGTTTTCCAGGTTGTTGTAATTACTAAGGATTTAAAAAGCTTTATTAAATATATTTTCTATTAACTCATGGTGGCGGAGGATTGATCGATGGTTAGTGTTGATGTATCGCTTATAGTCCAGATCATCAATTTCATCATTCTCATTTTTCTTTTAAATTTTGTTCTTTACAAACCCATTCGAAATATTCTTGCACAGAGAAAGCAGAAAATCGATGGTTTTCAAAAGGACATTGACACCTGCATTGAAAGTGCAAAAGAAAAAGAAGAGGCTTTTTCTCAGGGCATCAAAAATGCCAGAGCGCAGGGGCTAAAGAAGAAAGAACTCTTCCTTGCCGAGGCCGAGAAGGAAGAGCAGGGGATGATTGATGAAATTCACAAGAAAGCTCAGGCGGAGCTTGCCCGTGTTCGGGAGAAGATCGTAAAGGATACGGAAACTGTGCGCGCGACTCTTTTGAAAGATGTTGAGGTCTTTGCAAAGGCAATCGGCCGCAAGGTATTGGGGAGGGAAATCTGATGGAATGGTTAGGTCGTGTATTCGATTCAGGGCGATCGCGAATCCGGATTAAAGGATTGGTGGTTGCGGTTTCCATTTTCTCCTTAGCCGGTGTCGCGTTTGCGTCTTCTGGAGGCAGTGGACCTGTCCAGGCGAAAGAGTGGCTGAACACGGACTGGTATCGTGTGATGAACTTTGCGGTTCTGGCGATCGGACTGTTTTTAATTGTTCGTAAGCCGGTTGGGCAGGCGATGGGCGCCAGAATCAAAAGTATCAAAGATCAGCTGAGTGAGCTTGACGCCCAGAAGAAGGATGCTGAAAAAACCCTGGCCCAGTTTAATGAGAAGATCTCCCACCTCGAACAAGAGGCATCGAAGATTATCGCTCAGTATGAGGAGCAGGGAAAGGCGGTTAGACAAAGAATTCTTGAGGAAGCAGCTGCGGCGGCTCAGAAGATGGAGGAGCAGGCCAAAAGGAATATCGAGCAGGAATTCACCATCGCCAAAGTGAAGCTCCAGGAAGAAATCATTGCGAAAGCGATGGTCGAGGCGGAAGCCCTTGTCAATAAATCAATTACGTCTGAGGATCAGGAGAGATTGGTTGACGAATATATAAATAAGGTGGTGGCATAATGAAAAATATGGTTATTTCTAGGCGTTATGCTAAGGCGCTCTTGCTGATTGGCAAAGAAGACGGTTTAATAGATAAATATAGAGAAGAATTGGCTTCATTCTCCGATTTGCTGGAGAAAGAGAGTGACCTTGCCCGAATTCTCAGCAATCCCGTTTACGACTTTATTCAGCGGAAGAACGTGTTGCGGGCTGTTCTGGGTAAGATCATGCTATCCAAGGTAATGACGTCTTTTCTTCTCTTACTGTTTGATAAGGGACGATTTGGTTTTTTGGGTAGTATCAATGAGTTTTATCAGAAGTTGGCGGATGAGTTAAAAGGCGTCGCTCATGCGAGTCTCGTTTCAGCAACGGCTCTCTCATCCGAAGCTGTCGAAAAGATTCGCAGTTCCCTGTCAAAACTGACCGGTAAGGAAATTGTACTGGATATCGATCAAGACCCCAGCTTAATTGGGGGGATTGTGACAAAGATAGGCGACCTTGTATTGGATGGCAGCATTAAAACTCAACTGCTCAACATGAAAGAATCTTTTAAAAGGGGTGAGAGTGTCTAATGGAAATTAAAGCTGAAGAAATAAGTCAGATTATCAAGGAACAGATTAAAGATTTCGACAAGAAAGTGGAGTTGAGTGAAACAGGCGTCGTCTTGTCGGTAGGTGATGGAATAGCACGTGTATACGGTCTTGAAAAAGTAATGGCCATGGAGCTTGTCGAGTTTCCAGGTGGCGTACTCGGCCTTGTTCTCAACCTTGAAGAGGATAACGTCGGTGTCGCTCTGATGGGCGAAGACACGGGCATCAAGGAGGGTGACATTGTCAAGCGCACCAAGAGAATCGCTGAGGTTCCCGTTGGCGAAGCAGTTCTCGGACGTGTTGTATCGACCGTGGGTGAGCCGATTGACGGTAAGGGTCCCATCAACGCCACCGAATTCCGCCGTGTGGAAATGGTCGCTCCCGGTGTTATCGCCAGAAAGAGTGTGCATGAGCCCATGTATACCGGATTGAAATCGGTAGACGGTATGACCCCGGTTGGCCGCGGCCAGCGTGAGCTGATCATTGGGGACCGTCAGATTGGAAAGACCGCATGCGCCATTGATGCCATTCTTGCTCAGAAAAATTCAGATATCTATTGTATCTATGTCGCGACCGGTCAGAAGAAATCGACGGTGGCTCAGGTTGTCGCCATCCTGGAAGAGCATGGCGCCATGGAATATACAACCGTCGTCTGCGCCTCCGCCAGTGAACCGGCGGCCCTTCAATTCCTCGCACCCTATGCCGGATGCGCCATGGGCGAATACTTCAGAGATAGCGGAAAACACGCGCTGATCGTCTATGATGACCTTTCAAAACAAGCGGCCGCCTATCGTCAGGTATCGTTGCTGCTCAGACGCCCACCCGGACGCGAGGCCTTCCCCGGAGACATTTTTTACAACCACTCCCGGTTGCTTGAACGGGCATCGAAGTTGAATGATGCATTGGGTGCGGGTTCCCTCACCGCTCTTCCGATTATCGAAACCCAGGAAGGCGACGTATCCGCCTTTATTCCCACAAACGTTATATCGATCACCGATGGCCAGATTTACCTTGACAAATCGATGTTCTTCGCCGGTATCAGACCCGCGATCGATGTCGGTCTTTCCGTATCCCGCGTGGGTGGTTCCGCACAGGTAAAAGCCATGAAACAAGTCGCTGGAACCCTTCGTCTCGACATGGCCTCTTACAGGGAACTCGAAGCCTTCGCCGCATTCGGCTCCGATCTTGATGCGGCCACGCAGTCTGTTTTGACAAAAGGCAGGCGACTGGTTGAAATTCTGAAGCAGCCCCAATACAAGCCCTTGCCGGTTGAAAAACAGGTAACCATTCTCTATGCTGGCACAAGAGGCTACCTGAACAAATATCCCGTTGAAGTGGTTTCCAAATATGAGGCGGGTTTGTTTGAATTTGTAGAG